>JASJGV010000198.1:0-3231 GCA_033791325.1 Desulfobacterales bacterium
GCATTCTTATCCTCGTCGTCGGTCTAAACGGCCTCGGCGAGGAACAGGGTTGTTAATGGCTTAAATTTACTCATCAGAAAAAATTAATCCGTTACCAGCCCTGAGCCGGTAACGGATTTTTTTTTGCAGAAAGGAATTAACATGGAGCTCACCGGTGCTCAGATTTTAATCAAGGTTTTTGAAGAGGAAGAGGTCGATACCATCTTTGGATTCCCGGGTGGTATGGTTATCGATATATACGACGCGCTGGAAGATGCCAGCATCAAGCATGTCCTGGTCCGTCATGAGCAGGGCGCGGTTCATGCCGCAGACGGCTATGCCAGAACCAGCGGAAAGGTTGGTGTTTGTCTGGTCACATCCGGCCCGGGCGCAACCAATACCGTCACGGGCATTGCATCCGCCCATATGGACTCAATACCCCTGGTGGTCATCACTGGCCAGGTTCCCACCCACCTCATCGGAAACGACGCTTTTCAAGAAGTTGATATTGTCGGCATTACCCGCTCCTGTACCAAGCATAATTTCCTGTTAAAAGATGTCAAAGACTTGGCCAGAGTTGTTAAAGAAGCTTTTTATCTGGCCAAATCAGGCAGACCGGGTCCGGTACTCATCGATATCCCCAAAGATGTGAGCAACACAAAAGCCCGGTACCAGCCGAATCAACCCGTTAAGATAAAATCCTACAATCCAACCTACAAACCGAACATAAAACAGCTCAGAAAGGTGGCCGATCTCATAGCAAGCGCTGAAAGACCTGTAATTTTTGCGGGCGGCGGTGTAATTCTCTCCGGAGCATCCCAGGAACTGACCACGTTTGCCCGAACCATGCAAATTCCCGTGACGGCTTCATTGATGGGCCTGGGTGGATTTCCAGGGTCCGACCCCTTGTGGTTGGGCATGCTGGGCATGCACGGCACATACCGGGCCAATATGTCCACAAGCTCCTGTGATCTCCTCGTGGGTATCGGTGTGCGGTTCGATGACCGGGTCACCGGTAAAACAGATGCATTTGCATCCCAGGCCAAGATCGTCCAGATAGATATCGACCCTACCTCCATCCGTAAAAATGTACCGGTAACCATCCCCATTGTAGGGGATTGCCGCAGCACACTGGAAAGTTTGAATGCGTTGGTCAAACCCCTGGATGTTAGCACCTTGAAGGAACAACGGGCACCCTGGGTGGATCAGATACAGACCTGGAAAGACAAGAACACCCTTTCCTATAAACAGACCGATGTCATCAAACCCCAGTATGTAGTGGAAAAATTGTACGAACTCACCCGGGGCGAGGCCATCATTACTACTGAAGTCGGCCAGAATCAAATGTGGGCGGCCCAGTATTATCATTTTGACAAGCCAAACCATTTTATTACATCAGGAGGCTTGGGGGTCATGGGCTTTGGCTTTCCTGCGGCCATCGGTGCGCAGATGGCCAGACCTGACAAAACCGTGGTCGATATTGCCGGTGATGGGAGTATCCAGATGAATATTCAGGAAATGGCCACCGCCTTGCAATACAAGCTGCCGGTTAAAATCGTTATTTTGAACAATGGATATCTCGGTATGGTGAGACAATGGCAGGAACTGTTTTATGACAAACGTTACGCCAGCACATGCATGGACTGTGGCCCGGACTTTGTCAAGCTCGCAGAAGCATATGGAGGCATCGGGCTGAGGGCCACAAAACCGGAGGAGGTCGTACCGGTTCTCGAAAAGGGATTGTCATCCCCCAATACCGTCATCATGGATTTTGTGGTGGCGCAGGAAGAATGTGTCTATCCCATGGTTCCGGCCGGCGCTCCAATTACCGAAATGTTATTAGCATAAAATTGTTACACAATATTATGGGGTTAAACGAATGAAAGAGGAAAAACATATCCTGACCATGTTGGTGGATAACGAGCCCGGTGTTTTATCGCGAATCGTCGGGCTTTTCAGTGCCAGGGGATATAATATTGAAAGCCTGGTGGTAGCGCCTACCATGGATCCGGTTGTATCCAGAATTACCCTGGTAACCAATGCAAACCTGCCGGAACTCGAACAGATTGAAAAACAGCTCAGAAAACTGATCAACGTTGTCAAACTGCGGGATCTTTCTGGAAAAAGAGCTGTCAAACGGGAGATGGCGCTGGTCTGTGTCAAGGCCATACCTGAAAACCGCGCTGAGATTCTGAGAATCGTAAGCATCTTCCGGTGTAAGGTGGTTGATTCCGGTCTGGAGCACTACATTATCGAAGTTTCAGGAAACGAGGATACAATCAATGCCCTCATTAATCTCCTGAAACCCATGGGCATCAAAAAATTAGCCAGGACAGGAGCCTTGGCCCTGTTCAGGGAGCCGAATTAGAAGTGCAGGGTTCGAGGGTCCGAGGGTGATACAAGGGTTGGAGGGTGGCTAATCGCCCTCAGGTAAATCCCTAATAGCAAAATACCAAACACAAAACACAATAAACTAATAAACTAATCATAAAGGAGTCATTCATGACAATGATCAATTTTGGCGGGGTGGAAGAAAATGTCATCACATCAGATGAATTTACCCTGGAAAAAGCAAGAGGCATACTTGAAAACGAAACCATTGCAGTCCTGGGTTATGGTGTTCAGGGACCGGGGCAGGCAATGAATATGCGGGACAATGGGCTGAAAGTCATTATCGGCCAGCGACAGGGAACCTCCTCCTGGGACCGGGCAATTTCCGATGGCTTTGTCCCGGGTGAAACCCTTTTCCCCAGTGAAGAGGCAGCACAACGCGCCACAATGGTACAGTTCTTACTCTCTGATGCCGGACAGGTGTCCACCTGGCCCATGGTTAAAAAGGGCCTCAATGAAGGAGACGCACTTTATTTTTCTCATGGATTTTCCATCGGATTCAAAGAACAGACAAGTATTGTTCCACCGGAAAATGTAGATGTTATCCTGGTGGCACCCAAAGGATCCGGAAGAAGTGTACGAAAAAACTTCCTGGAGGGAAGCGGTATCAATTCAAGTTATGCCATCCACCAGGACTTTACCGGAAAAGCATCCGACCGCGCCCTTGCAGTCGGTATCGCCATCGGGTCGGGTTACCTGTTTCCCACAACCTTTCAGAAAGAAGTTTACAGCGACCTCACCGGTGAACGCGGTGTGCTGATGGGGTGTCTTGCCGGCGTCATGGAAGCACAGTATAATATCCTGCGGGAAAATGGACACAGCCCCAGCGAAGCTTTCAATGAGACTGTTGAAGAATTGACC
>JASJGV010000199.1:0-8723 GCA_033791325.1 Desulfobacterales bacterium
TAACGCCTGCTGGAGAGCAATATCGCCAAGCGTTGCTGAAAGCGAAAACAGCTGTTATTTATGGTGGTTACAACAGTTTAACCGATATTTTTTATGCCAATATTCCTGCAGTGGTCCTGTTGCGTGAAATGCAGGATGAAGAACAGCAAGCCCATATGACCCAGCTCAATCTTCTTAATAGAGACCGGCTGATGATCTATAATGAAAAAGATATTGAAGCTGAAGAGCTTGCGCAAGTTTTAATACAACAGATTCAAACGAATAAATTACCAGAGCCGGAAATTAATCTGGGAGGCGCGGCAATGGCCGCCAAGTTTCTGTTTGAAATCATCAATAAACAGCGCTGATTGAAGAACCTCGCAGCATGCAAAGCACTGCCGAACGGCAGAACCCACGGGGTTAGCGCTCGCTTCCGCGGTTCATCTTAATATAAATACCACCATGGGAAATTTTCATTTTTCTCATCTCAGACAGGAGACTCAAATGGATCGACTGGACGCCATCTTTTCACCCAAATCACTTGCTGTTGTGGGCGCGTCGACAACGCCCGGCAAGGTGGGACACGACATCTTTGTTAATATATTGAACGGTAAGTATACCGGAACATTGTATCCGGTGAATCCAAAAGCGCGTTCGGTGGCCTGTGTGAAGGCTTACCCTACCCTTAGCGACATCCCGGATGACATCGATCTTGCCATGATCATCCTGCCACCCCACCTGGCGCTGAAAGCCACCGAAGACGCCATCGACAAAGGCGTCAAGGGTATCGTCATCGTATCGGCCGGGTTCCGCGAAGTTGGCGGAGAAGGGCTTGAGATTGAAAACAGGATTTTGGCACTCTGCAAGGATGCCGGTGTGCGGATGATCGGCCCCAACTGTCTGGGTGTTATCAATCCGAATCCCGACATACGACTCAACGCCAGCTTTTCAGCACGCATGCCCGAATCCGGCAATGTCTCATTCATATCCCAAAGTGGCGCGCTTTGTACGGCGGTGCTCGATTTTGCCGCTGACCGGGAGTTTGGTTTCTCGAAGTTTATCTCCATCGGGAACAAAGCCGATGTCGATGAACTGGATTTGCTACGTTATCTGCATGCCGACCAGGCAACAGAGGTCATCATGATTTACCTGGAAGAACTCAGGCATGGTGCCCGATTTATAGAAACCGTAAAGGAGATCACATCGGGCGACGCCCCCAAGCCCGTTCTGGTGATCAAATCCGGCCGAACAGGCGCCGGCGCAAAAGCGGCGGCATCGCATACCGGGGCCCTGGCCGGCACGGAAGCTGTTTATGACGCCATTTTCCAGCAATCTGGAATCATTCGTGTCGAAAGCATTGATGAACTCTTCGATTTTGCAACGGCTTTTGCCTATAAGGACGAGAGCGCCCTGGGTAAGCGTCGGCGAAAAGTGCCGCATGGCAACCGTGTGGCCATCGTCACCAACGCCGGCGGTCCAGGTATCGTGGCGACGGACGTCACCGTATCGTCGGGGCTTCAACTGTCAGAACTGAGTCAAGACACCCTGGATGCACTCGCCAGCCACCTACCCTCGGCTGCCAACATCCACAACCCCGTGGATATCATCGGCGATGCCGCACAGGACCGTTATGAAAATGCCTTGTCAGCTGTCATTCGGGATGAGAATGTCGATGGCGCTCTGGTGATTTTGACCCCCCAGTCTATGACCAATGCGCTGGCAACAGCAGAAGCCATCGTCAGGATTGCCAGGCGTTCCCACAAGCCGATTCTTTGCTGTTTCATGGGGATTATCGATGTGTCGGCAGGTGTTGAATATCTTCAGGAACATGGTATCCCGGTCTTCAGGTTCCCTGAAAATGCGGCCAAGGCTTTTGGTGCACTCTATCGATATTCCAAGTGGTTGAACCGCCAGGTTCTGGCACCCTTTCAACTCAAGCACGACAAAAACAGCGCTGCAGAATTGATACAGGATCTTATAGACAAAGGTATGACCCATGTGGGCGAACGGGAAGGACTTGCCCTGCTCAAATGCTATGGCTTCCACACCCTTGAAACACAACTTGCCACCAATGCAAACGCAGCTGCCGATGCAGCAGAGAAAATGGGTTTTCCAGTCGTATTGAAAATAGTTTCACCCCAGATTATTCACAAATCGGATGCCGGGGGTGTCAAGGTGGGTTTGGAAACCCGCAAGACCGTCAAAGAGGCCTTTGAAACCATCGTTTCCAATGCTAAAAGCTACAGGAACGATGTGGCAATTACCGGTGTGATCGTCCAGAAACTCGCGCCCAAGGGTGAGGAGGTAATTCTGGGTATGAACCGTTACCCGTTGTTTGGCCCGCTGATCATGTTCGGCCTGGGAGGTATTTTTGTCGAACTCTTTGCGGATGTTATTTTTCGATTGGCACCGGTCAACCGCAATTCAGTACGTCAGATGGTTCGACACATCAAGGGTTTCAAATTACTGGATGGGTTCAGGGGCCGACCCAGAACAGACCTGGAAGAGATTGAAAAAGCCCTGGTACGTCTCTCCGACATGGTGACATCTCATCCGGAAATCCAGGAACTGGATATCAATCCACTCATCGCCCATGCAAAAGGCCGGGGAGTAACCGTGGCAGACTGCCGACTGGTTCTCAAGGCAGTGCCATGAAAACAGACTGTAAGCCCTATTCTCTTATGCGAAAATGGTTTTTCATATGGATCTGCCTGATTCCGACCCTGCTGTTTTGCTCCATGACCCATGCCAGCGGTATTATCGATGGAACCATATTTCTGACCATGCCGGATGGCCAGGTCCGTCCAGGAGACTGGATCCGGATGCTGCTGGTTCAAGCCCCGGTGGATGTTCCTGATCTTTCCGGGATAGAAAAGGCGAATCCATATCAACGAATGGAAACCATCCGGAATCTTCACATGACCTTTTTCATCGCCGCCAGAAAAAAAATGTCCGACCCTGCATTCATCATCCAGAGTGTTCTCACGACACCTGAAGGCGTGTTTCAATTCCCTGGCGTTCCCCCGGGAGCCTATTATCTGCTAGTCACATTTCCCGCCATGGTCAAAGACCACAAAGTGGCCTGGCAGATTCCGGTCACGGTTGTCGACGATCAAACGACCCCGGTCGAATTGAACAATGAAAACCTGTTGATGCCGACCTATACTCGTAACTGATACCTGAGATGCGTGTTAAGTTTTAGGTTCAGTTAAGAGAAAACAGCTATCAACGGCAAGAATGACGCCCGAAGGGCAAATGTCTATCACTTACATCCAAAGGATAAATGACGCCTGAAAGGCAAATGACCGCCAAATGTTATATTTTAGAGTTGGCTGGCTTGCTCATTTCTATAGCATCCACAGGGCAATCGGCAGCACAAAAACCACAGGCTATACAGGCACGGGAACGAGCCAGTTTTGGATACCCTTTGGTATCTGAGGTGTCTCTGGTAAATGTCAACTCCAGGCATCCGGCCGGGCATGAATCAAGACAGATGGTGCAGGACATGCACATGTCCCGGGTAATTTTGGGTTTGGGCCAATTTTTTCGAAATCGAATGCGTTGAATTACCTGCTCCCGGGAATCTTTTACGGCTGATTGCGGGCAGATATAGCCGCAGGCATAACAGTCGATACAGAGGGCGGCATCGATTTTATGTCTTTTGTTACGCTCACCGGAAATAGCATTGACCGGGCAGACTTTTGTACAGACCGCACAACCGATACATTCTTTCAAAATGGTGAAAGCCATTCCATACTCCTATAAGCCATTTAAAAAGTAGATACCCGGGTCCAAAGGGCCCGGCACTGGGTTACCCTATAAGAGATTAATATTATGCACATTCAGCGTGTGATAAATTCTAAATCCGAATATCGAAATACGAAACAAATCCAAATATCAAATGCTCAAATGATTCAAACATGGTGCATGGGCTTGTATCTTTAAGGTTTTGTTTTGATCATTCGAATTTGGATCATCAGGTATTGTTTAAGATTTCGAATTTCGTGCTTCGGATTTAAATAGCTACCGCCATCGGTATAGCCAAATATTTCTGACCTGACCCACAATGTCAGGTGTTAAATGACGGAATAACGTTAGATCACCCGGTCCAGTCCTAGTCGTTCCAAGGTCTTCTTGGTCGGTTTTCCGGTATGCGGGTTCCAGCCTAACGATTTCCAGTAATCCTGCCTCAGTTGCTCGATGTTCACGCGCCTGCCTTTGTTGGCACCGGCTTTGAGGGGCGGACGTCCCAGCGCCCGATCGGTCATCTTGATTTGAACCGGTTCGACACCCTGTTTCAGATTGAACAGCTGTTTCAGTGTCTGTACGCGTTCACCGATTTCCATATAGTCCTCGGCTGCCAGGTTCCAGCCCGTTGCCGCATTCAGCCATCCGAATATGGGAAAACTGTCCACCCCCAGCATTGCTCCGTACAGACAGGTCCCGGCCCCGTTCATAATGTTCATAAACTTGCTGCAGGCAGCACTTGCCAGAGCCTTATCCCTGTCCGGTTCGTATTTGCTCCCTTTCCAATACATGAGATCCGGTTTCGGCAAAGTGCTGATGTGTTCCCAGAGTTGAAACAGTTCATAATAAAGCTGAGATCCAATGGTATGTCTTCCGGGCGTTGCTTCCACACAATTATGAACCGCAAAGCCCGGATCGAAACGGCCGTCATGCATGGCCAGCTCCTGCCCACCGGCGTGGATCGCAAATTTTTCAGAGCCTTTCTGAATTCGCTCAGCAGCTTTTTTGACGCCATCCGCAAGTACATCTCCGATGCCTTGTCTGGCAATCATCATGTCCACCAGTGTCATAATCGCCTGACTGTTCCCCCATGTCAGCTTCAATCCCCCGGTATCACTCTCTGAAAGAATGCCTTTTTCGAAACACTCGATGGCATACGCCACCGTTCCTCCTGCTGAAATACTGTCCATACCGGCACGGTTCAGCTTTTCGTTCAGATAAAAAATAGAGTCCGGATCATCATTCATACACAGACCGCCCAGAGCCAGAACCGTTTCATATTCTGGCTTGTGGGTCTCCTGGAACTTTCCCGGTTTGCTACAGAGACCGCCGCAGCCCAGTGGACACGCGTAACAATGGTACTTGACCACCACGCAGTCTGAAAACACTTCCGGGTTGAGCCGGGCGGACTTCTCCGGATTAAAATCTTCGTTGCTGCCCTTCCAGTTTTTGATGGGTGAGTCACCGATCTCGATCAAGATCTGGTTTAGACTGGCAGTTCCCCACTTTTTGAGCATGATTTTATAGATCGTGTTAAACTGCATCATTTCAGTGTTGGGCTGGGCCGGCAAGGCCCTCAAGAAAGCCCCCATATACGACAGTACAAAGGCGGGTGGAAATGGCGGCATGAACTGTATGGATTCATTACATTGACGGCTCAGTTGTTTTATGGCCTGGCTGTCATGGGTTTGGATGCGTTTGGCCCCGCACAACACGAGGGCCTTTAACCTTTTGGACCCCATCACGGCACCTAGCCCCGAACGTGCCGCCATGCGGCCACCATCGTTGGCAATGCCTGAAATAAGAGACATATTTTCACCGGCCTGACCGATGCAGGCGATCCGGGCATGGGCGCAGCCGGCGTGTTTTTTCAGTCTGCTTTCGGTCTCCTTGGTATCCAGGCCCCAGAGATCGGTTGCGTCACGCAAAGACGCTCCGTTTTTATCAATGAACAGATAGACGGGTCTTGCACTGATACCCGAGAAAAAGATGCCGTCATACCCGCACCTTTTAATGGCCGGGGAAAAGTTGCCGCCACAATTGGCATCCCCCCATGTACCGGTCAAGGGGGATTTCCCCACGGCCATCCACCGACCCGCAAACAGGCTCCCGGTGCCGGTCAAAAGACCGGAAACAAAACCCAGAATATTCTCAGGCCCCAAAGGATCGGCACCCGCAGGAATATGATCAAAGAGAAGTTTTGATGCCAATCCAATCCCCGATAAATACTTCCGGTACCAGTCCTCTGGAATCGATTCTTCGCGGAATTCATTACGACTCAGGTTGACCCAGAGAACCTTTCCCATACAGCCGTTTTTCATCCTGGCCCCCTGTTATACCGCGTGTGATAATTAGATAGTTCATGATGGTATTTATATCGCCTATGTAAAATTTTACAACCGCTAGTTATGAGATAATGTTCATATAGACCCTTCCGTACCTGACATTCTTCTTTATCTACTCCAAAAAAGAACTTGACATCTTTTCTGTCTGCGATATAGTTCATGCTATGAACCAACCAGATGAAACAAATCGAAACCAGGCTTCGGACAACCAGATAGTGCAATTTCAGGGTCTTATAGCAAAACTATTTCAGTGCTGCCAGGAACGGCTACAATACCAGTGTGAACGGTTTGACCTTCCAGATGCTGAGTTGCGCTGTCTATCGCTGTTTGGTGAAGAACGGTATCTGACACCCAAAGGGATCGCATTAAAGATGAATCTCGTTAAAAGTCGAATATCCAAAATTGTATCAGGGCTGGTACAGAAGGAGTTGATCCAAAAAGTCGCCGACCCCGAAGACTCACGGGTCACCTTGTTGAGCCTGACCCATAAAGGACAAAACAAACTTAATGATATCAATGTCTTTTTAGATGATATGCATATGGAGGTCCTGGGGCAGATGGAACCGGAGCAGCGCAAAACAATGATCACCAATCTTGAACTTTTGAAAGCCTCTATGGAATCTGTCAAGGAGCTCATGGTTTAAAAGTTTTATAGATATAGTTCTTACTAAGCACCAATACACAACGAATCTTTAACAACCTACTTATATTTATAGTAAAATATCGTTTACACTACCAACATTTAGAAGGAGGCTAACATGTCGAACTTGGAAGAACAGGTTGCGCAGCTACAAGCTCAGCTTGATGCAATGAAAAAACAAACCCCATCCAACAAACTGTCCATGATCGTTTTCAGCGGTGACCTGGACAAAGCCCTGGCTGCCTTTATCATTGCCACCGGCGCTACAGCCATGGGCATGGAAGTGGTGATGTTTTTCACCTTCTGGGGCACCCCCATCCTGAGAGATAAAAACAAAACGGTTAGCGGCAAAGACACCATGGGAAAAATGTTTGGTGCCATGCTGCCAAAAGGTGCCGGAAAGACCACGTTGTCCAAGATGAACATGGGCGGCATGGGAACGGCCATGATGAAATCCCTGATGAAACAGAAAAACGTGGCCTCTCTGGAGGAAATGATTGCACTGGCAGAGGAATTAGGAGTCAAAATCTTTATTTGCGAGATGTCCATGGATCTCATGGGATTCAAGCGCGAAGAGATGATCGACTACGAAGGCAAACAGTATGTGGGTGTGGCCACATTTTTGGCGGAAGCCAGTGACAGCAAAATTCAGCTGTTCCTGTAACAACATTATACGACCCGAAAACGAATTAACTCAAAACAATTAGGAGGTTTATCATGAGCGATGACATCAAAGTCGACAAATCACTGGATCTGAAAGGCCTGGCCTGCCCCATGCCGGTTGTCAAAGTCAGCAAGGGCATCAAAGAAATTGAAATCGGACAGGTTTTGGAAGCCGTGACCACTGATCCAGGATCCCTGACTGACTTTCCTGCCTGGGCAAAGACCAGCGGAAATGAAATTCTCAAGAGCGAGCAGGATGGCAAGGAAATTAAATTTTATATTCGGCGCGATACTTAGCCTTTATCTGGGTGTTCTAATTTTAATCACTCAACGTTGCCTACAATATTAACGTATCGAATAAATAGCCAACACTGTCTTGCCGGACCCCGGATCGTGTCCGGGGCGGGCTTTGATCCGGCATCCAGTGTTCTTCTGGGTAGCGCTAAAGCGTCACATCGTGCCCCGCCTTCGCGGGAATGACAACCTGTGGGTATTTGTCCGCTTGAAAAATAACTTCGCATGATGCGTGCCATTATATAGGAGGTGTTTTGCAAACAATTTTCTACATCATTCTGGTTCCCATGGTTTATATTGCCGTTGGCGTCTTCGCCCTGGGAACACTGGTCAGGATTGTCAAGATTTTCAAAGGGCCCAAGCACCCCACGACACTCCAGATCTATCCTGAACACAAAGCCAAATGGCTGTGGGCCCTGTATGACACCTTCTGTTTTCCAAGCGTTCGAAAACACAAACCGGTTTTGTGGGTATTTCTTATTCTGTTCCATGCAGGGCTGGTACTACTGTTCATCGGTCATCTTGAGCTGATATGGGACCTGAACCTGTTTCAGATAATCCCCCACGAGCCCTTTCTTGGCAAGGGATTTGTCGGTTTGACACTGGTTATCTCGCTGCTTTTCTTCCTGTTTCGTCGCTTTTCCTCTCCGGTCCGTGAATTATCCGTTCCGGAAGACTATTACCTGCTCATCCTGCTCTTTCTGATTGTCCTATTTGGAAGCCAAATGGACTGGGCCAGAAGATGGTACGAGTATGGCGAACTCTCCCTGGAAGATTATCGAGACTACTTCATGAGCCTGATCACATTCAGACCGGAACTGCCCTACAACGCAACGTTTTCAGGCCATTCTTTTATGCTGATACTGCATGTTTTTCTTGCCAATCTGTTTCTCATCTTTTTTCCCTTCAGTCAAAGCATGCACGCCTTTTTATCCCTGCCGATAAACAAACTGCGGAGAGGTTAAACCCATGGACCAGAACACACGCAACGAACTCTTGAAACTTTTTAAAAGCAAACTCAGTGAAGCCATGCGGCTTTACCTGGAAACATGTAC
>JASJGV010000200.1:0-3070 GCA_033791325.1 Desulfobacterales bacterium
ACCATATCGCTAGCGAACAAAATAGCCATTATGGAATATGGTTCCATTGCCCAGGTGGGAACACCGCAAGAGGTATTTCAGCGCCCAAAGTCTGAGTTTGTAGCTCTATTTATTGGGGTCAAGAATTTCTTCTATGGAAAATTAGACAGTCCTGACAGGGAAACAACAGATTCAAGTAAAACTAAAAGCTTTATCACTGATAATTTAAGCATCTCAGTACATACAGACCATATGCCAGGGTTTGGCAATGTCAGTATTGGCAGCGATGAAATTATTATCGCCAACAAAAAGCCATCAAGCAGCGCCAGGAATATCTTTAAAGGGACAGTAAAGGATATATCCAATGCCAGGTCGGGAACTGAGGTTCTCGTGGATATAGGACGCGAGATTACGGTTTTGATTACTCCGGAGTCTGTCGTTTCGATGGACCTAACTTGCGGAAGCCACGTCTGGATAGAATTCAAGGCAACGGCGGTAAAATTTTTTCCCAATTGATTAACCCGGATTATTCATGAAAACTTTTGCTGCAACGGTCCATTGCACGCCATCTCAAGCCGTGCTCGCTCCTTGTTCTTCAACGTACTTCAAGTACGCCTGCAAAGCACATCACTGTGCTTTTGCTGGATTTTTGGTTTTCCGATGAACATCTTCGGATTTTACAGTTAATGATTAAGGAGAGCCAGGGTTGTCATGATCCGAATACCTAACATGTTATTGATCGGAGCGGCTGGCAGAAATGTCGGCAAAACCGAACTGGCGTGTGCACTAATAGCCGAACACAAAAAATCGGCGGAAATCATCGGGGTTAAAGTAACAACAATTGCCGAAAAAGGCGGCAAGTGTCCTCGCGGTGGCGAAGGATGTGGGGTTTGCGCTTCCGTTAAAGGGACTTATGAAGTTTCAGAAGAGGTCTCCCCTCCCCCCGGGAAAGATACGGGAAGAATGCTGGCCGCGGGCGCAAGCAAGGTGTTCTGGTTGAGAGTTCATCGTGAATTCCTGGACCAGGGACTGGAGGAGCTTTGTTCAATCATCGGCAACGATAATCTGATGATCTGCGAATCGAACAGCCTGAGATTAAAAGTTGAACCCGGCGTGTTCCTGATGGTTAAAGACAAGTTTTCCGAAACATTTAAACCCAGCGCGGAAGAGGTCAAACAATTTGCTGATAGAACCGTTTTGTTTGATGGCAAAATACAGGATCTGGAAGCCGATGAAATTAAGATCATCAATAATGGCTGGGGTTTTCCTCTGAATGCCAATGCCATCATAATGGCCGGCGGAAAAAGCACGAGAATGGGACAGGATAAATCCTTTCTTCAGCTTTCCGGGAAAACATTGATTGAGCATATATATTCGCAGCTCAATGGCAACTTCAATGATGTCCTGGTGAGTGCCGGTGAAAAAAATCGGCATGAGAACAGGGGAGGCTGGCAGGTTATTTTCGATAAAAAATCTGGAGAAGGACCCTTAATGGGCATCCTGTCATCACTCGAACATTCGGATAGAGAAATGAATTTTATCGTGGCCTGTGATATCCCTGATATCCCTCTCTTTTTTGTCAGAAGGATGGTTTCCATGGCCGATGATTCTGATTGTGTCATTCCCGTCAATGAGAATGGCCGATTGGAATCATTATTCGGTGTTTATAAAAAGAGCATGATCAACCCGATACGGGAAGCCCTTGCCATGGGTGAGAGGCGGATCAGAGATGTTTTTGACAAAGTTAAGGTAAATTACGTCAAACTGGACAATTCGATGTGTTTAAAAAATCTGAACACCATGAGTGATTACCAGGCATATATACAGGAAAGTGAAAATGATCAAATTTGAAGAAGCCCTCAAAATGGTACTGGCGGCAGCCCGTCTTCTGAATGTGGAAGCCGTGGACATTCAGCAATCATCAGGACGGATACTGAGAGAAGATGTCGTGGCCGATCTGGACATGCCCCCTTTTGATAAATCCGCCATGGATGGTTATGCCTGCAGAGAGAAAGACCTTCGTAATCCGCTGAAGGTCATCGAAATTATTCCTGCCGGCAAACAACCCGAAAAAAACGTCGGGGAAAACCAATGTTCCAAAATCATGACCGGCTCGGTCGTCCCTGCGGGGGCGGATTGCGTCATCATGATCGAACATACCGGCCTGGATGAGACGGGCCGAGTCAGGTTTAGTCGCGAGAAGACCCGAAATAATATCTGTTACCGAGGGGAAGACGTTAAAACAGGGGATATGGTGCTAAAAAAGTTCACCCGCATAGGTCCGCAGCACGTTGCCGTTCTGGCCACATTCGGCTGTGTCACGCCTTTGGTCAGCAAAAAGCCCCGCGTGGGAATTATGGCCACGGGTGATGAACTGGTAGAGCCCTCCAAAACGCCCAATCCCTGTTCGATCAGAAACAGCAACAGCTATCAGCTGTTCACCCAGGTGTTGGCCGCCGATGCACTTCCCACCTATTACGGAATTGCCGAAGACAGAGAGGATGTCATTGACAACAGTTTGCGCCAGGCCTTGGCGGAAAATGATGTGGTTCTGATTTCAGGCGGTGTTTCCATGGGAGATTTCGATCTGGTTCCCGATGCAATGAGACGAAACAAACTCGATATCAAGTTTGATTCCATAGCCATGAAACCAGGGAAACCCACCCATTTCGGTGTTTCAAAGGAGGGCTGCTGTTTCGGCCTTCCGGGTAACCCGGTCTCCACCTACCTTCAATTTGAAATCCTGATAAAACCTTTTCTTTATAAGCTGATGGGACATGACTACCGATGTCGGTGCTCAACCGCGGTTATGGCCGACAATTTCCGGGTAAGGCGCTCCGACCGTGAATCGTGGCTTCCCGTATCATTGTCCGCGAACAATGAGGTTATCCCTTTGGAGTATCATGGCTCCGCCCATATCAATGCCCTGGGATTTGCCGATGGTTTTATTGTCATTCCGATTGGTATCAAAGAACTCTCCAAAGGATCGATACAAAGTGTTCGACACATTTAATAGAAAGATAAACTACCTGCGGATCTCCGTAACGGACCGCTGCAACCTCCGCTGCCGATACTGCATGCCGCCGGAAGG
>JASJGV010000201.1:0-8070 GCA_033791325.1 Desulfobacterales bacterium
CGCTCTAGTCAAATGATTGAATATTTTCGATTGAAAGTATACAGATACGCTCTATGAGTTGTGCTATCCGAAAAATTTGAACAAAATTTAGCCCCAATAAGAAGCCATGATTTTAAATAAATAAGAACTGGTTGAAATTACAGGTTTCAAATTGATATCGCAAGGGTTTTTAGAGAATGAAAATGGAAGGACCCAGCAGCCCGCCATAGAGGCGGGCTGCTGTTTGGGAACGGTTAGATATCGTAGTAGAGATAAAATTCATGCGGATGGGGCCGCAACTTGACGTCATTGATCTCATTTTCGGTTTTATACTCGATCCACATGTCAATGGCATCCTGGGTAAACACATCACCCTTTTTAAGGAAATCCTGATCTTGTTTCAGTGCGTCAAGCGCCTCCTCCAGAGAGCCCGGGGCTGAAGGAATATCCGCCAGCTCTTCCGGGGGAAGATTGTAGATGTCCTTGTCAAGCGGGTCTCCTGGATCCATCTTGTTTTCGATGCCGTCGAGAGCCGCCATGAGCAGGGCGGAAAACGCGAGGTACCCGTTACACGATGGATCAGGTGTCCGGAATTCGATACGTTTGGCCTTGGGTGAGGATGAATACATGGGGATCCGAACAGCCGCACTTCTGTTTCGACTGGAATAGGCCAGGTTGACTGGTGCTTCAAACCCTGGGACCAGACGTTTGTAGGAGTTGGTTGTGGGGTTGCTGAACGCACAAATTGCCCGGGCGTGATTCAAAATACCGCCAATGGCCCAGAGTGCTTCTTGTGATACACCGGCATATTTGTCTCCGGCAAACAGCGGCTCTCCATTTTTCCAGATGCTGAGGTGTGTGTGCATGCCGGTCCCATTGTCCTCGAACAGAGGTTTGGGCATGAACGTCACCGTGTGGTTGTTCTTGTAGGCCACATTTTTCAATACGTATTTAAACCACATGAGCTGATCCGACATTTCCAGGAGGGGTTTGAAACGCATGTCGATTTCGGACTGCCCGGCCGTGGCAACCTCGTGGTGCTGTGCCTCGACTTCGATACCGAGGCTTTCCAGCACCAGGAGCATCTCGGTCCTGAGGTCCTGAAACTTGTCCATGGGAGGCACAGGGAAGTAGCCTCCCTTGTGACGGGGCTTGTAGCCAAGGTTGGGGCCTTCGTCCCGACCGGAGTTCCAGATGCCCTCAATGGAGTCGATTTCGTAAAATGCCCGGTGCTTGGAAGACTCGAAAGCGATATCGTCAAAAATAAAAAATTCTGCTTCAGGTCCAATATGGGCAACATCTCCGATACCGGTACTCTTCAGGTAGGCTTCAGCCTTCTGGACAATATACCTTGGGTCCCTGGAATAGGGTTCACGTGTAACCGGGTCGAATATGTTGCAAAGAAGGACCAGGCTGGTTTCTTTGTAGAAAGGGTCGATTTTTGCGGTGGTCGGATCCGGAATCATCAGCATATCGCTGGCGTGGATCGGCTGCCAGCCCCGGATACTCGACCCGTCAAATCCAAAACCATCTTCAAAACTTGATTCGTCCAGCTGCCCGATGGGAACCGTGAAGTGCTGCCACAACCCCGGGAGGTCCATGAAGCGCAGGTCCACAACTTTTGCACCGTTCTCTTTTGCCATGTCTAGTACGTCTTTGGGTGTCATTGGGTATTCTCCTTGTTTGTTCTTATAGATCTGTTTCAAAATATAGATTAAGATTAGATGGCATCGATACCGGTTTCGCCGGTACGGACACGGATGGCCTCTTCCACCGAAAAAACAAATATCTTTCCATCACCGATTTTACCGGTGTTGGCTGCGCCACGGATCTTTTCCACCACCTGATCCGCTATCTCAGCATCGACAACCAGCTCGATCTTGATTTTGGGGATAAAATCGACGACATATTCGGCGCCGCGGTAAATTTCCTTGTGGCCTTTCTGCCGGCCATACCCCTTGACCTCTGAAATGGTCATACCCTGAATACCGATTTCATTGAGGGCTTCTTTGATGTCGTCCAGTTTAAATGGTTTTACAATGGCTTCGATCTTTTTCATTTTTAATGCTCCTTTGTTTCTGTATTGCGTCCTGCATCGATATTAGATGCATTAAATTATTTCAGGTAGTCGCTGATAAATGGCTTCTTTAATAAGCAATACCTGGTCTTCAGAATCGATTTTCTGTCCGTGGACATCTCTGACATAGAAAACATCTACAACCTGGTCGATATTTGTCGAAATTTTGGCGACCCAGATATCAAGGCCTGCCTTGAAAAGAGCGTCAGTTATGGCAAATAAAAGACCTGTGAAATCATAGGTAAATACCTCGACAATCGAAAAAAAGCTGGAGCTTTCATTGTCCACATTTATCTTGTGAGGTCTTTTGGAGGCCCTGGGTTTGACGGGGGTGCCCGTTTTTATTTTTTTCTCCAACCGGCTTGAAAGATCCAGATTACCCGTAAGGGCGGAAGTCAGGTTTCTTTCCGCAATTGCCCAGCGTTCATTCTCGAATATTTTATCCGGTGGTGGCTTGAGGGTGAAAATATCAAGCGCTATATTGTTGCGCCAGGTGAAAATCTGGGCATCCAGAATATCGAGATTGTTTAAGGTCAACATACCGGCGATTTTTGAAAAGAGACCCGGTTTGTCCTTAGCGCAGACTCTTACAATACGTGTGCCGGCTGTCTCATCTTTGGAAACATGCCAGACAAATTCCCGGTCGTCCATACCTTGATACAGGGTGATATCCTCCAGGATATTTTCAGCCGGCACGGTCAGCACATATCTGGGCGACATGATATTAAATGTCGCTGCCAGTCGACTCCTTTCATCAGGCGTTTTAGCCGAGGCCAGGATTGCATCCTGTTTTTTCTCGATGTTCTGAACCGCATGCCGGCTTGCCAGTTCGCCCTTTTTCAGAATGTTCATCACCTTCAGAAAGAGATCTCTCAGGAGTGCCATGGTCCAGTCACTCCAGGCGTTCTGGCCGGTTGATACGGCATCTGCAACCGTCAGGAGGAACAGCATCTGAAGATGACTGACTTTCTTGATGATTCTGGCGCACATGATGGCTGTTTCTTCATCGTGAATATCCCTGCGCTTGGCCGTTTTCATGAGCAGGAGATGGTGTTCCACCAGGAATGATACCACTTCGGCATCGTTCTCCGAATAGCCGAAACCGGTCAGTATTTTGCGAGCGAGTTTGGCACCGGTTTTGGCATGATTTTTTCCCGGAACACCCTTTCCGATATCATGCAAAAGAGCGGCCCAGAGAAGGCGTTTTTGATTTTTCAACCCTTTCCAGACACTGCCGCAGAGCGTACAACCGGAATCGTCCTGGTTTGTTCCAAAAACCCTGATGGCCTGCACAGTCTTCAATGAATGCTTGTCAACCGGGTAAACATGGTACTCGTCATACTGGATCCTGTTGACAATACCTTTCAGCTCGGGGAGGAGGCTGACAAGACAGCCTGAATCCAGCATTTCTCTGAGAACGTCGATGGTGGATGCGGGTTCCCTGAGAATGGTTTCAAATCCTTTCAATACCTGTTTGTCGGTCCTGACCTCCGGGCTTATGAGGTGACGAAATTCACTGACAATCCGTTTGGCTTCACCGCTCAGGGGGATTTTTAAACGGGCGCTCTCTTCAAAAATCCGGACAAGAAGTGCCGGTGTGTTCAGTACGGCTTCCGAAGACACAAAATCGAGCATATTACCATTTACCACCAAGCCTTCCACGGAAACCGATAAACGGTGCCGATTTCTTTTGATGTAAGCATTGGCATAGCCGTGTTCGCTGAGAAACATCAGCAGTTGCTGTTTCATGAAATCCATGTTTGCATGCAGTTCACCCAGAAACCGCTCCACCGCCTGGTGATCTGAACGTTTTTTGAAGTGCATGGATTCCGCCAGTTGAATCTGGTTCTCGAAATAAAGCTGATCACTTTTTCTTCCGGTTTTTAAATGCAAGCGGTTACGTACATCCCATATAAAGGAAAGTGCTTTTCTGGTATTCTGGTATTCATCGTGGGACATATGGCCGAAATATTCAAGGTCTCTAGGTTGCCGTATATTCAATTTGATTCGACCGATCCAGAGTATGGTGTGATAATCCCTGAGGCCACCCTGTCCTTCTTTGAGATTTGGCTCCAGCAGATAGGTTGAATCGCCAAACTGTAGATGTCTTTCCCGGCTTTGGTCCACCAGCCAGGTGATGATTTCCCGGGACTGCTTTTTTAATACTTTGCGGCGGAGAGTGTCCAACAGATTTGAAAACAGGTTGGACATCCCACAGATAAATCTTGCATCGAGGATAGGTGTCAGAACGATAGGATCTTTTCTGGCCATATGGATGCATTCTTTGAGTGTCCGGGTCGCATAACCAACCTCGAGACCCAGATCCCATAGCGGGTAGATGATTTCCTGAATAAGATCTGATGCCGCTTTGGGTACCTCTTTTTGAAACAGGAAAAGAATGTCCACGTCAGAATGAACACATTGCTCTTCACGTCCGTAACCACCCAGTGCGATCATGGCATAGGGGTTTTTATACAGAGCCAATTTCGGCCCCACCATACTCTGCTCAAAACTTTCCCGGAAATAGTCGTCCAGAATGCCGGCGTGCTGCTGCATAAAAGCGGCTGGTTGCATTGTCTGAAATACAGATAGCAGCTGTTTCCTCTTTTGTCTGAGCTTCTGGGATATATGGTTGTATGGGTTTTTCATCTCTGACAGTCGTTTACTTTTTTTCTTTTTACCGGGTTTCTGGCAGCTTAATGAGCAAGTGTCGTGCCTATAGGTAGAAAAAAATATTGCCTAATGATATCGAAAGAATAGGTGATAGAGGCTTGAGTAAAGGTAAGCAGACATTACAAAATTGTTAGCAAAAAAGGCAGAATATTACAAATTTGTAACATGATATAGGATTATCCGTTCAAGTAAAAAGACCATATTTTATCAACGTGTTGTCGTAAATCTTGAAAAGTGTCTGCCGGAACTGAGTGATGTTTTTCAGCAAGATTCAGACGATGAACCGTGGCGCGATAAACCAGGTAGATTCGTCGCAGGAGATGGGCGACTTTTTCGTTGAGGATTCCGGTTTCGGAAAGAGCCTGGATCTGCCGGACATTGTCGGGGTAGGTCACCAATTCATTAAACTTCCAGGCATTTAGGAGAACCAGATACTGGACAATAAATTCAATGTCCACGATACCGCCCTGATCCTGCTTCAGGTCAAAGCCGCCCAAATTCTTTGGGGACAGACTGTGGCGCATTTTATTGCGCATGGTGATCACTTCTCCCTGGAGGTCCTTTCGACGCCGTTTGCGGGTCAGTATCTCTTTCCGAACCCCGTTGAACCAGTCTGTCAGATGTTTGTCTCCGACAATGGTTCGTGTTCTCAGCAGGGCCTGGTGCTCCCAGG
This sequence comes from Desulfobacterales bacterium, assembly GCA_033791325.1. Taxonomy (GTDB): domain Bacteria; phylum Desulfobacterota; class Desulfobacteria; order Desulfobacterales; family B30-G6; genus B30-G6. The sequence continues at coordinate 5,403 of JASJGV010000201.1, forward strand.
TCCAGGCATCTTCGGACTGATACGCCTGAAAGGATGTGAAGTGGCTGACAAGGAGTCCCGAACTTCCACTAGGACGCAGACGCATATCGATTTCATAAATTCTTCCCGCTGCAGTATGCGTGGTCAAAAGGTGCACTACCCGCTGACCCAGTCGGGCATAAAACTGGGCATTTTCAATGGGATGATCCCCGGTGGTTTGACCTTTATCACCAGCGTGGATAAACACCATGTCCAGATCGGAGCCATAACCGAGTTCAAGTCCACCAAGCTTGCCGTAGGCAATTACTGCAAAACCTTTTTCGCAGGGATTGTCGTTGAGGCTTGCCGATGGCCTGCCGTGCTTGGTGACCAGGTGTTGCCAGGACAGGCTGACAACCTTCTCTATAATGGTTTCCGCAATATCGGACAGGTAATCACTGACCCGCATCAATGGCAGCACATCCGTGATATCGGCCGCTGCAACCCGCAGCTCGTTCACCTGGCGGAAGATGCAGAGCGCTTCAATTTGATATTCTAAATCGTTCGCTTCGATTTTGTTCAGCCGTCGGTTCAAATTTTCCTTTACTGCATCTTTTTCAGGTGGGGCATAGAGAGTCCGGGGGTCGATGAGCTCGTCCAGAAGTACCGGATGTCGTGAAAGAAAAGTGATGATCCACGGGCTGGCATTGGCCAGGCGTATCAGGTGCTCCAGCGCACTGGGGTTTTCCAGCAGGAGAGAAACGTAGTTGGTTCGTCGCTGGATTGTTTCGATGAGACCGATGATGCGTTTCAAAGCAATGTCCGGCTGTGGCGAACGTGATGTGGATTTCAGGACGATGGGGACCAGTCTGTCGATCCTGGCTCGTCCCTCAGGACTCAAGGCCCGTGTTCCCGGGCTGCTTTTAAAGTGGTCCAGTCGTTTAATAATGGCTTCAGGTTCTTTAAAGCCTGCCTTGGATAACTCACGGTAGGTTTGCTTATCCATGTTGATGCTTGTCCAGAGGCATGCAAGCTCCTGGTTGTTTTCGTTGCCGCACTCCTTTTCGGCATCCGGGTGCCTGATTGCCAATAGATTGCTGAAGTGGCGGTGGGCGGTGACTGTATGTTGTGTCAGACAGGACGAAAACGATTCCCAGTCGTCAAAGCCCATGGCAATGGCCAGCCGGAGTCTGATTTTGGGTTCTTTGGGCAGTTCGTGGGTTTGTTGATCTGAGAATTCCTGGAGGCGGTGTTCCGTATTACGCAGGAAAAAATAGGATGCCTGGAGTTCGTCCAGGGTTTTGGGTTCGATATAATTTTCGTTTGCCAAGGTATGGAGGATGCTAAGGAGGCGTTGGTCCTGCAACCCCGGGATGACGCCGCCCCGGATAAGTTGAAATACCTGACCGAAAAATTCGATTTCACGAATACCACCGGGTCCCAGCTTGATATTGTTTTCCAGGCCTTTTCGTCTGACTTCGAGAGATATTTTTTGTTTCATATTTCGCAGGGAGTCAAATGCACCGTAGTCAAGATAACGTCTGTAGATAAAGGGTTTGAGCCGTTGGAGAAGACTTTCCGCGGCAGTCGTGTCTCCTGCCACGGCTCTGGCTTTGATCCATGCATAGCGTTCCCATTCTCGCCCGTGGAGTTGATAATACTCCTCGGTATTTTCAAAACTCATCACCAGGGGGCCATTCTCACCGTCAGGTCTCAGCCGCATGTCTACCCGGAAAACCTGACCATCGGGTGTAATTTCAGAAAGGGTTTTGATGAGATTTCTACAAAGCCGGGAAAAGAAGCTATCGTTGGTTTGGGGTTGTTCAGGATGATCGGTTTTGCCGGCTTCGGGGTAGGAAAATATCAAATCGACATCAGATGAAAAATTGAGCTCTTTTCCACCTAACTTTCCCAGCCCAAAGACCGCCAGGTGTTGACGGGAGCCGTCCTTGGCACGGGGAACACCATCCACGCAGCATTGCAAGTTATAGAGAACTGAAAGAGAACAATCTATACAGTTATCTGCAAAAGAAGAGAGGTCTGCCATGGTTTCTTCAAGCATTGCACGGCCGGATAGATCCCGCCAGGCGATGCGAATCATTTCTTGCCGCCGAACACTTCTTAACAAACGCTGCAATGCAGGGATCTGGTTTGTCAGACCAGCGTTGGTTAGAAGGATGGTGGGCTTGGGGTCAAAATCTGTCAACAGCCCCTTGAGTTTTTCCCGATAAAAATCGGCAGGGTATGATTGAAGCAACTGTTTGCTTTTGTACAGATCCATCAACATGGCGGGTTCCCGTAGACAGCTTTTGGAAATAAACTCGCTCAGGGCCCAGACCTGAAGCAACTCCTCTAAAAATACCTTATCCGCCTCGATAATGTCTGCGTATGCTTCTGAGGCCCGGGAAAATGTTTCCCAGCGACTTTTAGCATCGCTTATGATTTCCGGCGGAAAGTTTTGTTTGTCATGGTTCATGTTTTCCCCATACTTGTATAGGGGTTGTCAGAAAATCGTTCCGATTGAGGACCGTTTTTCTGTTACAACCCCTTATGCCGCGATCCTATTTTCGGAACATTATTATGACAAGCGGTATATAGGAGTTGTCAGAAAATCGTTCCGATTGAGGACCGTTTTTCTGTTACAACCCCTTATGCCGCGATCCTATTTTCGGAACATTATTATGACAAGCGGTATATAGGAGTTGTCAGA
>JASJGV010000202.1:0-8326 GCA_033791325.1 Desulfobacterales bacterium
GAGTTTACCCAGATCGATATCGAAATGTCCTTTATCGGCGAAGAAGATATCATGGCCATTAGCGAAGGCATGATCCAGGCTCTTTTTAAAGAGGTGCTGGACATTACCCTGGATATGCCTTTTAGCAGACTGACCTATGACGAGGCAATCGGGCGCTACGGTCTTGATAAGCCAGACACCCGATTTGATCTGGAGTTGATCGACATTTCAGATATTGTGGCCGATTCCAACTTCAAAGTTTTTTCATCGGCCGTGAAAAAGGGCGGTCTTGTCAAGGCATTGAATGCCAAGGGGTGTATCAATTTTTCGCGTAAGGAAATCGATGACCTGACAAATCTTGTATCCATCTATAGAGCCAAGGGCCTGGCCTGGATAAAGGTTCGTGAAGACGAATGGCAATCACCCATCACCAAGTTTTTCAATGAAGATGAGAAATCGGCCATGAAAGAGAGGCTCGGCATGGAACCGGGCGATCTTGTCTTCTTTGTAGCGGACCAGCCAAAAATCACCAACGAAGCTCTGGGGCATCTTAGAAACCACCTGGGTGAACGGTTGAAGCTTATTGATAAAGATACCTACAGCTTTGTGTGGGTGACAGAGTTTCCCATGCTTGAATATGATGAGGCCGAAAAACGATATCAGGCCCTGCACCATCCCTTCACCGCACCCTTTGAAGCGGATTTTGACAAGCTGGAATCAGAGCCCCTCAACGTCCGTTCCCGGGCCTATGACCTGGTGCTGAACGGATTCGAAATTGGCGGCGGCAGTATCCGTATTCACCAGAAAGAACTTCAGGAGAAAGTTTTTGCTGCCCTTGGGTTGACACCTGAAACGTACCAGGAAAAATTCGGCTTTCTGATATCAGCACTGGAATCTGGTGCACCGCCTCACGGTGGTATTGCCTTCGGATTTGACCGACTGGTCATGCTCATGTGCGGTCAGTCTTCATTAAGGGATATTATCGCATTTCCCAAAACCCAGCGGGCAGCATGTCTCCTGACGGGCGCGCCTTCCGAAACCAGTAAAAAGCAACTGGATGAACTCTATCTGAAAGTTAAGCCGATCATCAAATAAATTCCTAAAACGATTTTATAAAGTGCGACCTTGTCACTTCTGTCATGAATATTTTCACCACCATCATCCCTATCTTTGCCGTCATCCTGCTGGGATGGATATCCCGTAAAAAGGGATTTATTCATGCAGACTTTATCGGGCCGGCCAACTCGCTTGTTTTCTACCTGGCTCTGCCAGCCATGGTGTTCAGCGCCATATCCAGGGCCACTCTGACAGCTCACTTCAATACGGGTATCCTGGCAATTACCCTCTTGGCGGCAATCGTCGGTTTTATTCTCGCCTGGATTTCGGGAAAGACCTACCGGCTGAAACAAGGCCAGTTGGGATCCTATGTCCAGACCTCATTTCATGGTAATCTTGGCTATATTGGCCTCGCGGTGGCATTTTACTACCTGGGGGAAGACGGATTAATCAAAGCCAGCATCCTGACCGGCTTCTTGATGATTGTGCAAAATCTCTTGTCGGTTCTGTCCTTGACTTTCAACGCCCATCAGCCGGGCTCAGCCGGACATGCTCGAACCATCTTCCGTAATATAGCCGGTAACCCGGTCGTTTTATCGGCAATGGCCGGTATTTTCTTTTCATTTTTTAGTATTCCCATTCCGCTGATCGTTCAGCAGAGCCTCGATATCCTGAGTGGACTGGCACTGCCCATGGCCCTGCTCATCATTGGTGCATCCATATCTTTTCAGGAGGCCCGTCACAGAATAAAATCGGTCCTTTCGACAAGCGTTATCAAACTGATCCTGATGCCGGGTTTGGGTTATGCCGCCTACCGCGCCCTGGGCTTTCTTCCCGGAGACTACCTTCCGGGACTCATCCTGCTGGCATCCCCCACGGCCACCATATCCTATGTCATGGCAAAAGAGATGAAAGGCGATCCGGACCTCGCTGTGATCTCCATTTCCTTCAGCACCCTGCTGTCAGCACTGACATATACTTTCTGGTTGAATGTTGCGGTGTGAAAAGCGTTTGTTTTGGAACGCATATATAAAAAGTTTGCTGACAAATCATTACCTTGTCTCCTTAATTTTAATCAAAAACAAAACCCTATTATCTTAAGAGAAATTTTGATAGTTAGATTTATTTATACAGACCGTCATCAAGCAATTCCGCTATAGTTACAGAGGGTATGCCATGCGCAAACATAATGGAAAACAGCTATATGGGATTAAGAAAGTCCTCACAACCCTGAAAATGGGTATGAACAAAGAACTTAAGCCTTTATCCATCAAGCAAAAACTGGCCATGAACTATGTGTCCAAGGAAAGTAAACTCACTAAAATTAATGATAAAATATATACGAATACCTTTACGCCATACTTCCCTTCCTTAGCGTACGACCGTTTTCTCAAGGGTGTCGTTTCCTTAATCTCCGGAAACCCCGTGCCTGTTGTTACAAATTTTGCCATAACACCTAAGTGCCCGTGCAATTGCTGGCATTGTTCTTTTTCAGATCGTTCAAAGCAAGAAATCCTGTCATTCACTCAACTTCAGAAAACAATTTCAGACGTTCAGGATTTGGGTACAAGCGTCATTGGCCTTACAGGAGGGGAGCCTTTATTACGCGATGATCTGGAAGATATCATTGCATCCATCGATAAAAGATCCATGCCGCTCATTTTTACCACCGGATATAAACTTACCCGAAAAAGGGTCAAAAGCCTTAAAAAAGCGGGGCTGGAAATTCCGGTAATCAGCCTCGACCATTATAAGCCTGAAATCCATGACAAAGGCCGCCGCAAGGAGGGTATTTTTGATTATGCCCTGAAAGCGATAAAACTGTTTCAGGATGAAGGCTTTTACGTTGCCGTTTCTTTTGTACCCGATAAACCGCTTGTCAGTGACAGACAGGAAATCTTCAAGGTGATAGATTTTTTCAAGGACATCGGTATCAATGATATGCGGCTGACATCGCCCATCTTAAGCGGAAAATTGATCAGTAAACCCGAAGAAAAGCTATCGGACGACAATGTGAAAACCATCTTCGACATTCAAAAAAAGTGTACTAAAACCAAAGGCTACCCTGGTATTTTTGCCTATGATTTTTTTGAAAGCGAAAAATACTATGGTTGTGGTGCGGGCTTCAACTACATGTTTATAGATTCCCAAGGCAATGTCTGCCCCTGTGATTTTACCATGCTTTCCTTTGGCAATATTCTTGATCGATCTGTGAAGGAGATCTGGGAAGAGACCAGCCAGCATTTTTGTACCCCGGGGCTGGAATGCTATGCCAATGTCAGCAATAATGTGATTTTTTCGAAAAAAACCAAAGAATGGCCCTTGAAAAAAGAGACTACGATGGAAATTTTGAACGAATGTCCCTCGTATCATCAGAAAAGATTACCTGAGTTTTACAAAAGAATGGGACTAATCAGGAGAGCATTGTGATAACAGCCAACCTTACGAGAGAAACGAAAATCCCCCTGGACAAAGTATGGTCTTTGTTGAGCGATTTCACCGGATCGCCAAGCCCGGCTTTCCCGGTTGTTGTTCATGAAAAAGGAGACCCCAAGAATAATGGTGTCGGTACCATCAGAACCCTCACCATAGGAAAAATCAAGGTCATGGAACGCCTTGAGGCCGCTATACCATTCCAGTCTTTCATGTACAGCATTCTGTCGGGATCTCCAGTAAAACAATATCTTGGCAAGTGGGAATTTCACGAGGAGAACAATTTCACAATTGTTCGATGGCGCGCTGATTTCAAACCAAAAGTCCCACTGATCGGATGGATCATTGCCATGGTAACGAAGAGAGTTGTCCATCAAATTATCAATCAAATTGAAGCTGATGATATGGACGCTTCAATCACCTGAATTTTGCGCATGGCACCTCCGTAACACGCACACTTGATTAAACACGATTGGGAACTTTCCTCTTAAGGGGTGCTTCTCGCAGTTCGCTGGATCTGAACATCCCTCATGGATTTCAGGACGTCAATGCTGCTTTTTAATCCCTTAACGTATCTGGCCATATTTATAGCCCCTCCGGCTATTTGTGCCAGTGCCTGAACGAAATTTACATCATGTAAGGTGAACTCCCAAGGTTCAGATGTATAGACACGCATTGCCCCCATTAGTCTCCCTCCGACAACAACAGGAACCGATAGTATGGAGGATATCCCTTCTTTTTGTGCTTCTTTAGGGTACTGGATCCTCGGGTCATCCGTGACATCATAAATCGCAACCGGGCCATCTTCCAACGATTGAGCAACGGAGTGAAGTGCACTCACAGGGCCTTTGTTTATATAATCATCACTCAACCCGAATGAAGTGGCTAACTCAAGTTCATTTGTTTTACGATTGAATAAAAATAAAGAACAACCTTTTACATCCAAAGCAGTTTTAATACTTTCTACCGTCATTAATGCAACTTCTTCTGGATCTTTGGAGTGCGAGATTGCATTTGCAACCCTAAGCATCGTCTCATAGTTCTTCACTTGTTTTTCCATGATGTTACCTCCTTTGTTTATCTGTTATGACCCCTAAGTTGAATGTAATGAGACCCCGAGTCTTCTTAGCGCTGATATTCTTTAAATTTGAATTCCCCGCTGCTTGCAGCGGGGTATGAATTGAAGAACCTCGCAGCAAGCTACAGGGATAGGAATTTTAGCCTTTCGCATCGGAGCGACACCGTCGCGTTCTATAAAATCGTGCTACGATTTTATTATTTTGATGTACAATGGTGGATGGTTCACTATCTATAATAGGTATTACTTTGAGTATGACGGGTGCATCTCGTTTAGGTGCTGTTCAAAAGACGATTCTTATTAATACGATTAATCACATTCAACAACCTAACAAAATCAGTTGAGCAGGTCTTTTTGGACACCTTTGGATTATTCACTGATGCGAAAATTCGATGGGAAACAAGATTCGATCTGCGTATCAAGAACCGCTTTACGCCTCATGCAGGGGGAAGTAGAAAGTCAGAAAGATTAAGGATAAGCATACCCATATCGTTCGGGTTTGTCAATCATCAACAAATTGTTCGGTCAGCGGAACCAACACAGGGGTTAATGATCAGGTTTTTAAAAAGAATAGGTTTCCAATTTGTGACATGGCCAATTCAGCCATCAGCCTATGTCCTTGCCGATTGGCATGAACGCCATCATCCAGAAATAACTGTGAGCTGATTTGGCCAGCATCATCAATGAAAATGTGGTAAAAATCCAGTACGGGGATATCATTCTCATCCGCAGCAGTTTTAAGTTTTTTTCCCAGAATCTTCACTTTCGTTAGAAGCTGGTCATAGCCTGCTTCAGGGGGGCTGTACGATTGTTTGACCGCCCGATCACTATCCAAGGGTATCGGCAACCCAAACAAAGGTGCAATTCCATGAAATTGTGCCTGATAGGCCATGGAAAAAAGGTTCGCAAGTACGATCTTGACCGGTAGGTCCCACCAGAAATCGTTGGTTCCTCCCATGAGAATCACCGCATCGGGCTTTTGTGGAATCACGTCTGTTGCGAAGCGGCTCAGCAGACCTGCTGTCGTGTCGCCTCCGATACCGGTGTTAATTACTTCTGTACGCAGTACATTTTGCAACAATGACGGCCAGCGGTATGCAACTTCGATATCCATCCCTTCGGTCAAACTGTCTCCATGACAAATAATCCGCTTCATACTTCATCACCCTCCAGGGTTTGCTTGATAATTTCCAAAAGGGATTCTACAACGCTATCAGCCGTTTTCCTGGTAAAACCGATCTCCTGAAACGTTGCCGCAATATCACTTTTAGTTAGTGTCATAGATACTCCTATAGAGGTAGCGCTAGTGCAGATGGTAGGATGTGTGCAGAATGCCAAATATCGCCGATAAGGTCAACCGAAGAAAGCGTGCGCTCTTTCTATATTTTCAGAGAAATGAACTGCTTTTTAAGCTCGGTGTTGGGCAAAAAAAAGCCTTAGGGATAAACTTTCCCTAAGGCTCTGATATTAATGGCTCCCTGGGTAGGACTTGAACCTACGACCTAGTGGTTAACAGCCACCCGCTCTGCCGATTGAGCTACCAGGGAATAGTTTTCATGGAACAAATGAAGGCATGTTATCTATTCCGTACCCGGAACATTGTCAAGAAAAAAATGGTTCTGATGGATATGATTTTTTAATACCGGCCGTCATGGTGTTTCGATACAACCCCACCAAAACAAACCAGGTAAAAATTTGGATACAATATCCATTTGTGATATAGGATACACACCTCAAAAAGAAGAAGGAGTAGAATATGGCTGAAAAAGGGTTTCAAGATTACTACACCGATGATTTTGCTATCTGTTACGGATGCGGAAGACTGAATGAGCATGGCCACCAACTCAAGAGTTTCTGGGATGGAAATGAAACCGTCTGCCGGTTTCAACCCGAACCATATCACACCGGTGCGCAGCATTTTGTATATGGCGGTCTGCTTGCGTCCCTGATCGATTGCCATGCTGCCGGGACGGCTGCCGCAGCAAAACATAAACATGATGGAAAGAATATAGAAACCGATCCCCTGGCCCGCTTTGTCACAGCATCCTTGCATGTTGATTATATAGCTCCTGTACATATCGATCAGGAAATTCTCATGCGTGGTAGAATTGACGAGATCAAAGGCCGGAAAGTCGTGATATCCATTGACTTGTTTTCCAAAGATACCCTTTGCGCCAAAGGGAAGGTCGTTGCCGTACAGATTCCAGACGATTATCTGGCCAAATATAATTGAGATAGCTTATATTTATTTTCTGCAAATCCCTGACAAGCAACACCTTACAACTACCAATGAAATTAGTTTGCTGAAAATTCGATAGTTTACACGTATGTAGCTTGGGATTAAGTCTTGACAGTCATCGGTATTTCTTCTAAATATTGTTTATAAATTGTATGGCATTCCGGCCTGCATCACATAACGTTCTGCTCCACTGGCTTGTTATGTGCGGCCCGTATTCATTCTGCTCCTCATTGCTATAATCATTTTCTGTCACCACTTGACAGTTTGACGATGTTTCAAATGGTGTTTGATCCATCTTAACGTATTCCGCTCTCCACCGGAATGATTCGTATTCGACGATCGTTAACGCAGGAAGCGTGAATCGATCCCTTTATATATTGTCAATATTTAATATGTTTTCAAATATTAATTGTATTTGAACATATTAGCAGACAACAGTGCCCTGTCTTAACAACCTAAGATTTATAGGAGGAATCCATTATGACGGAAAAAAAAGTGCATCCCGGAGTTGAACAAATGACAAAAGCCCTTACTGACGGTAAGTGCTCACGGCGTGAATTCCTGCGCAACGTCACATTGCTTGGCGTGTCTGCCACGGCTGCTTATAGCCTGGCAGGAACGATACTGGGTAAAAATGTGTTACCGGATATCGTTTCATCTGCCCATGCCGCTAACCAGAAAATGGGCGGCGTACTAAAATTTGGTATGGTGGTACAGGAAATGGCCGATCCGGCAACCTATTCATGGACCCAGAAATCCATCGTTGCCCGGCATATCATCGAGTACCTGGTGGAGACCGGTTCGGACAACATCACCCGACCCAACCTGGCAACCAGCTGGGAGGCCTCCGATGATCTGAAGACCTGGACCTTCCATCTACGTAAAGGTGTCAAATGGTCCAACGGCGATGATTTCGGTGCCGATGACGTGGTTTTTAATTTTACCCGCTGGCTCGATCCAAAAACCGGATCCTCCAACCTGGGTCTCTTCGGCTCCATGATGGAAGAAACCGGGGAAAAAGATTCCAAAGGCAACCCCGTCAAACGCATGATTAAAAATGCAGTGCAAAAGGTGGACAAGCATACGGTCCAGCTCAACCTGAAATCGCCGGTGCTGTCGATTCCTGAAAACCTTGATAACTACCCCACCTGCATCGTTCATCGCGATTTTGAGAAAGAAGGCGGAGATTTCTCCAAAAACGCGGTTGGGACCGGACCCTACGAACTCACTCAATTCAGGGTTGGTGAAATTGCTGTCTTGAAAAAACGCGAAGCAGCTTATTGGGGCGGAGAAGTATTTCTGGACGAAATCCGCTTTGTTGACCTTGGCGAAGACCCCGGTGCTTATCTGGCTGCCATTGCCTCGAGTCAGGTGGATGGACTTTATGAGCTTGATTTGACCACGCTGGAAGCAGCCAAGAACATCCCGGGTATCAAGGTAATATCGATTCCCACGACCCAAACCGGTGTGATTCGCATGAAGGTAACCGAAAAACCATTTACCGATATTCGCATACGCAAGGCGGTTCAGAAATGCTGTGA
>JASJGV010000203.1:0-4431 GCA_033791325.1 Desulfobacterales bacterium
ACCCGATTTTTTCAGTGATATCAATGTGCGTAAGGCCTTTATGCACGCCTATGATGGAAATACCTTTCTCAAAGAAGTGCTGAACGGCCTGGGCTCCCTCCCGGGAACCCCCCTGATCAACGGGCTGGCATATAAAAAAGAGATGCCTATGTATGCATTCGACCTGAAAAAATCTGAGGCATACATGAAAAAAGCCTGGGATGGAAAGGCCTGGGAAAAGGGTTTCAAGATGATCATCACCCACAATACCGGCCGGGAAGAACGGGAAGCTGCCGCCCTGATGCTGAAAGAAAATGTCGAATCCCTGAATCCCAAATTCCGGATCGAGGTTCGCAATGTGGATTGGAAAGATTATATGCCGGCCATCCGTCAATTCCGTTATCCCATTTTCATCATCGGATGGGGTGCCGACTATCCAGATCCCCACAACTTCATGTATCCTTACATGAGCTCCAACGGGACATACGGTAAATACATGGGCTATAACAATCCTGACGTAGACAAACTTCTTAAAGCCGGAATTGAAAATGTCGAGCCAGACAAACGCGCTGCCGCCTATGACAAGCTGCAGAACATCTGGTATGAAGACGCCCTGGGGATTGCACTGTTCCAGCCCCTGGAACTGTTTGTCTATCGTGACTATATATCTGGTTACAAGCGGAATCCCATGTTTTCGCAAACCGTTGAGTTCTTCTGGGACATCACCAAATAAATTTGTTTCACAAATTTATAAATCGCGACCTTGTCGCTCTTGATTTTTGCCTGCTGTATAACTGGCAGGCAAAAATCAACTTTCATATGACCAGGCTTCCTTGACAACTTATATTATTCGAAGATTTCTATTCTTGCTTTTTGTCCTTTTCGGTGTTTCGGTTCTGATTTTTTCAATTCTCATGACCTTCAGCCCGGAACGCAGGGCTATGGCTTATGTCAAATCCCCCCAACAGGTAAAAGATCTCCCCGTCATCGTCAAGCAGCTTGGGCTGGACGATCCGTTCCATATTCAATATGTTCGATGGATAAAGCAGGTTTCCTCGGGTAATTGGGGCTATTCCTTTGTAGCGGCCATGCCGGTCTGGGATGCGTTCTGGTATTACTTTCCCATCACCCTGGAACTCAACCTGTATACCATACCGATTATCATTTTTTTCGGCATATGGCTGGGGACGGTATCCGGAATCCACCGGGACACCTGGGTTGATCATTCCACTCGTATATTTGCCATTATCGGCTGGTCCCTGCCCACCTTTTTATTTGCTCTGATCATCCTGATGCTTTTTTATGGTTATTTCAATGTATTCCCACCGGGTATTATCGACGACGGTTTCAATGTCTGGATTCGTGAAAACCCCGATCAGTTCAAACGTTATACCTATTTATACACGGTCGATGGCCTTTTGAATGGAAGACCAGATATTACACTTGATGCCCTGTCGCGTCTTGTGATGCCGGTCTTTACCCAGGTTGTGGTCGTCGTTGCCATTTTGTTGCGGGTCATGCGTTCCAGCATGATTGAAGAAATATCCAAGGACTATGTCATTACCGCGCTGGCCAAAGGTGCGGACCATCATACCATTTATTTCAAACACGCACGTAAAAATGCATTGATTCCGGTCGTAACGGTGGCCGGCTGGCTGGCAGCATATTCCATGGAGGGCAGCATCGCCGTAGAGTACATCTTCAACCGACAGGGTATTGGATGGTGGCTGGCCAACGCCGCCATCTCATTAGACCTCCCCGTATTAATGGGTATCTGTCTGTTTTTCGGATTGGTGTATGTGCTCATTAATCTCGTATTGGATATCCTCTATGCCTATATTGACCCGAGGATAAGGCTCAACTGATGAGGATGGTATGAATAAAAAGCAGCATCCCCGAATCAGAGAACTGAAATTCACCCTGAGCAGAATTTTCAGAAATCCATCGGCTATCATCGGTTTTTCGCTGCTGTTCATTTTTGTAACCGTAGCAGTGATAGCACCCTATATCGCACCGCCAAAATATGCCTACAACCCCTATCTGATGCCCCATAAAGGCTATTCCCAAACACCAAAACCACCGAGTGCAGAAAACATTTTTGGCACCACGTCCGGCCAGTACGATATTTTTTACGGTGCCGTATGGGGAACACGAACGGCATTTAAGATCGGCATGTTTGTGATCGGTGTCGCTTTAATAATCGGTGTTTCACTGGGGATTATATCGGGATACTACGGCGGAATCATCGACGAAATCATCATGCGTATCGTGGATATTATTTTTGCTGTGCCGTTATTGGTGCTCACCATGGCCATTGTTGTTGCCTTTGGCAGGGGGCTGGACAAGGTTATGATTGCCCTGGCTATTATAAAATGGAGAGATTACGTGCGTGTCATGCGATCCAGCATTTTGACCCTGCGGGAGCTCGATTATGTTCAGGCAGCGCGTGTCATGGGTGTCTCCAATTTCACTATCATGAGAAAACATATTCTGCCCAACGGAATATACCCTGTGCTGGTTATGGCCTCCATGGATATTGGATCCATGGTGATTGTTGCTGCATTCATGAGTTTTATCGGCCTGGGCGCTCCCAAAGGATATGCCGACTGGGGTCAGATGGTCGCTTTGGCCCGTAACTATATCGTTGGCCCGGCCGATGATCCTCTTAAATACTGGCATGCCATTGCCATACCCGGGGCCTGTATCGTGTTCTTTGTCCTGGCCTGGAACCTTATCGGCGATGCACTGCGAGATGCCTTTGATCCCAAGCAGAGAAGACGCTAGACTATGAGCCATAAGCCGTAAGCTCCAAACAACCGTTTCGAAAAAAACCTAATTTTTTATCACGAAAACACGAAATAACTAAAAAGAATATGAAAAATTTCGTGCTGTCGTGATTGCTTTATTCTTTTTACCACGGGGTACACTATACAAAGAAGGTACTAAAGCCTGATGTCCAAACTCATCGAAACCATAGACCTGGTAACCAATTTTTATACCCATGAAGGTGTTGTAAAGGCCCTGGACAGGGTTAGCCTTTCTGTGGATCATGGTTGCACGTTTGGTCTGGTGGGTGAATCCGGATGCGGAAAAAGCGTCACCGTTCGTTCCATGATGCGCATTATCCAGGAACCGGGAAAAATTGACGGTGGTCAGATTCTGTTCTATCCAGGAAACAATGGAAGTGATTCGGCAATCGATCTGCTTCAGCAGACCGAAGCCACCATGAAGGCGTTACGGGGAGATAAAATCTCCATGATTTTTCAGGAGCCCAATGCGGCCCTGAACCCCATCATGAGCATCGGTGAACAGGTTGCAGAGAGCTTTCTCTTTCATCGCAAAAAGGAGATGTATCAACAGATATTGATGGATATGGATGATTCCACACCAAAGAGAAATCCATTCAATTTTTTCCTGAAAGCGCTCTACCGGCTCGCAGTGACCCGCCCGGAAGCCTTGATCCTGAAACTGTTCAGTAAAATACCTCTGCTCAAGTCCTGGGAAAACAGTTTGAAAAAAGAGGCTATGAGACGCGCTGTCGAAATAATTGCCAAACTCAGTATTCCCCATGCCGAAGAGATTGCCCAGCGCTATCCACACAATCTTTCCGGTGGCATGAAGCAGCGTATCGTAATCGCTATCGCATTGGCTTGCAATCCCTTGCTGCTCATTGCCGATGAAGCCACGTCCAATCTCGATGTTACGATTCAGGCCCAGATTCTGGATCTTTTAAAAGATCTCAAACAGAAAGTCATTTCATCGGTACTCCTGATTACACATGATTTGGGAATTGTCGCTGAAACCTGTGACCGGGTCGGTGTGATGTATGCCGGCAACCTGTGTGAAGTAGCCGATGTCAAGGACCTATTCAATAACCCCCGGCATCCATACACCCGCGCACTGCTCAATGCCGTTCCCCGATTTTCCCATGAGGGGAAACTTCAGAGCATCGATGGAAATGTTCCCAACCTTGTTAACCCACCATCGGGGTGCCGGTTTCACCCGCGTTGCAAAGATGCCAAAACAATTTGCAAAGATGCATTTCCGGAAACCAAAGAGCTTGGGGATAATCACCAGGTTGCATGCTACTTATATACGGAAAAACCACGCTGCACCCCTTGAGCGTTTGAATTTATGGAACCAATGCAAAAAATTCTTGAACTGAAAAACCTGAAAAAACATTATCCGGTATTGGGTGGTGTCTTTCGAAGACAGGTGGATGCCGTCAAAGCCCTGGACGGCGTTGACCTGGATATATACAGGGGCGAATGCCTGGGTCTTGTCGGAGAATCAGGTTGTGGTAAAACCACCACCGGCAAAGCCATTGTCCGGCTGCACAAACCCACGGACGGCAATATCATATATTATCCCCCAGAGGGAAGCGCCACATCCGGAACCGACATCGCCAAGATTCCAATCAAAGCAGTAAAGCAACTGGGTATACGCAGCAAA
>JASJGV010000204.1:0-5119 GCA_033791325.1 Desulfobacterales bacterium
CAGATTTGACCCGGAGTAATAGCGAGCTATTTTGAGGAGTTAAATCATGGCGTTCAACGCTGGCAGGGCGTGAAAAGACCATTTATGGATGGGCACTAAATAGGAGGAGATAATGAATACCATGGATTTTGAAAACATAAGCGCTGAAACATTCAGGCAATACCAGAAAGACCATGGGGAGCGGGAATATCTTCTGGTGGATGTCCGGCAGCCGGAGGAATATACTATTGGGCATATTCCCGGATCAAAACTGATGCCCCTCGACGAGCTGGAGTCCAACCTTGCGGAATTGCCGCCGGAAAAGGATATTTTCTTTTACTGTCACAGTGGTGCCAGATCCCAGGCCGCAGCTATTATCTCTCTGGACAGCGGGGTTTCGCTCCAGAGGGTACATAACCTGATTGGTGGAATGATGGGCTGGGATGGGCAGTCTCTGGCAGATCTTCCCAGGATGACCGTTTTTAAGAAAGATGCTTCCATGCCGGACCTAATGTTGACAGCCATGGGTCTGGAAAAGGCTGCTTTGCGGTTCTATGAATTTGTTTTTGATAGCTATACAGGTGCGTCATTTGCACCTATCCTTAAGACCCTTTCCCTGGCTGAGGAGGCTCACGCCAAAGTCATCTACGCCCACTGGAAAAGGACACAGGAGAACCCGCAATCTTTTAAAGAACTTTTTGCAAGTCTTGACGGGGAGATTCTCGAGGGGGGTGAATCCCTGGAGGATGCTATCAAGCGCCTGGCGTCAATTGACGATCAGGGTTGTAGGGCTCTCATGGAGTTCGCACTCAATATTGAAATACAGGCCTATGACCTGTATAGAAACGTGGCAAATATATTGACGGAAGCAACAGCACAGGACGCTTTTCTTTCTATTTCTCAAATGGAAAAAAAGCATATGGAATTGTTGGCGAAGGTTTTCAGGGAATGTGCCAATTAATAGAAGTAGAAAAAACGGAGGATATTCAAACCGTTCGGGAACTTTTTGATGAATATGCTGTTGCCATCGGTGTTGATCTGACATTCCAGAATTTTGAACAGGAATTGATCCATATCGCGGATATGTACATGCCACCGGAGGGTGCATTGCTTCTGGCTAAACATGAAGGGATGCCGGCGGGGTGTGTGGGCTTGCGGAGAATAGACAGTCTGCGTTGTGAAATGAAGCGCTTGTATGTTCGGCCAACATCCAGAGGCAAGGGGCTTGGCAAAGCACTCTGCCGTAAAATAATCTTAAAAGGGATACAGCTCGGTTACAGGGAAATGCTCCTGGATACGCTTTCAACGATGATTAGCGCGCAGGTTCTCTATCGGTCACACGGGTTCAAGGAAACCGTGCCTTATTACCATAACCCATTACCGGAGGCACAATACTTCCGGTTGATACTGGATAAATCTGAAAATGGATAAATCACCAAAACGGGAGCTGCCATTTCCTGCTGTGGATGATAAAGAGGGTGACTTTGTACCACTGGGCATGCAGGGTATCATCGATAGCCATGTGCATGTTTTTCCAGAACCTGTTTTCAAGGCCCTGTGGGAGTGGTTCGAGAAATTTGCATGGCCTATCCGCTACAAGGGCACCACTTCCGAGCTCCTTGAATATCTTTTGAAACGGGGGATTGACCATATTATCGCCCTCCAGTATGCGCACAAACCCGGAATTGCACGAGATCTCAATAAGTATATGTTGGGTCTGTGTCGGGAATTTCCTGGTCGTATTACTGGTCTGGCCACGGTTTTTCCCGGCGAATCAGATGCCGCACGCATTCTGGAAGATGCCTTTGCCGCCGGTTTGGGGGGTGTCAAGCTACATGCCCATGTTCAGTGTTTTGATATGAACAGTGCCGATATGGAACCTGTTTATGAAGTCTGTTCACGCAGAGGAAAGCCGCTGGTCATGCATGTTGGAAGGGAACCCAAAAGTGAAGCATACATGTGCGACCCTTATATACTCTGCCGGGCAGAAAAACTGGAGCAGGTGTTGAAAAGCTATCCCGAGCTCAAGATCTGTGTGCCCCACCTGGGTATGGATGAGTATACGGCATACCAGCGCATGATCGAAACATATGACAACCTCTGGCTCGATACATCCGTGGCCTGCGCCGATTTTCTGCCCATTGAGGAAGTCATCCAATTTGATAAGATGCGCATGGATCGTATCATGTACGGCTCGGACTTTCCTAACATCCCGTATGCCTGGGACAGGGAAATCAAACAAATCCGAAAAGCCCAACTTTCAAGGACGTTCTTGAAAAGAATTTTCACGGATAATGCCCGGGAGTTTTTCAATATCAGGGACACCAAGCCTAAAGACGAAGCATGACAGTTGTGAGAGAAACCATGGAGAATAATTGTTGACCCTTACCATACGAAAAGCGATCAAAGAAGATGGTACTATCATAGCCGGTTTTGGCAGAAAAGCATTTGAGACGGCCTTTGGGTCTCAAAACGATCCTGAGGATATGCAGGTCTACCTGGATGCTTCATTTTCCTTGACACAGATTACCCAGGAGTTGAAAGACACGGGCGCCACATTTCTTCTGGCGTATAATAATGAAATGCTGGTTGGGTATGCCAAGCTCCAGGAAGGGCTGCCACCCACGGGTGTGAGCAATGAAAAAGCCATTGAACTAAGCCGTTTGTACGTGGAGTCGCATCATATGAGAAGAGGGTTTGGATCTCAGCTCATCCAGGCTTGTGTTGATGAAGCCCGGCAGCGGGGATACCGGTCCATATGGCTGGGTGTCTGGGAGAAAAATTTGTCTGCGCAGCGGTTGTATGAGCGCTCCGGGTTCCTCAGGACCGGTTCCAAAACGTTTGTTGTTGGCTCTGATATTCAGCAGGACGTTGTCTATTCACAAGCCCTGGAAAATACGCTTCTCTGAAAAACCGTCGTGACGCGAAAATAATATAAACAGGCAATCCATTCGTAAAGGAGGCGCCATGAAAGAGACATTAAAACCCGGTCTTCAGTATGAATTCAAATACCGGGTTCCTGAATCAAAAACCGTTCCGGCTTTATACCCGGAGGCCTCCGAATTTCAAGTCATGCCAAAGGTACTGGCAACCGGCTATCTGGTCGGACTTATTGAATGGACCTGCATCCAGGCTGTTAATCCGCACATTGACTGGCCAAGAGAGCAAACCGTTGGGACAGATATCCGGGTCAATCATACTGCCGCGACACCACCGGGTCTTGTGGTGACGGTTTTTGTGGAACTCATCGAAGTGGACAGACGGCGATTGGTTTACGAGGTTTCCGCTTCAGATGGGATTGATGTTGTCAGCAAGGGTATCCACGAGCGTTTTGTAATTGACGCAGAGAAATTTATAGAGAAAGTCGCTGAGAAAACTACCCAAGAGGTGTCATCGTGACATTGAAGAAACTATATTTCAAAGGCAGCGGCGGCAATCAATTGTCGGCACTATTGGATTTGCCCGCAGATGGTCGGCCTGAAGCCTTCGCTTTGTTTGCCCATTGTTTTACCTGTACAAAAAACCTCAAGTCCATCAACCATATCAGCCGGGCACTGACCCGTGAAAGGGTTGCCGTTTTGAGGTTTGACTTTACAGGGCTGGGTGAAAGTGAAGGAGACTTTGCAGACACCAATTTTTCCACCAACATAGCAGACCTGGTGGCAGCGGCCAATTTTCTTGAAGCCGAGTATGAAGCACCTAAAATTCTCATCGGCCATTCCCTGGGCGGAGCGGCAGTACTTCAGGCAGCTGGACAAATTCCGTCCAGCAAGGCGGTTGCCGTCATTGGTGCGCCGGCAGATCCCGCCCATGTCATGCGGCACTTCAAGGAACACCAGCAAACCATAACCCTGGATGGTGAGGCGGAGATTGCAATCGAAGGCAGGTCTTTTAAGATAAAGAAACAATTCCTGGATGATCTGGGAGCGGTTCAGATGGAGAAGGCTGTACGAAATCTGAGGAAAGCACTGCTTGTTTTTCATTCCCCGGTGGACAACACGGTCAGTATCGACAACGCTGGCAAGATCTTTCAATATGCGCGACATCCCAAAAGTTTTATTTCCCTGGATCGGGCCGATCACCTGCTCATGAATGCAGCAGATGCCAGGTATGTCGGCGCCATGATTGCATCTTGGGTACGGAAATACCTGACCATTGAGCAACCGGAAAAGCCTGAAAACAGAGAAGAAAAGAACCATATTGTGGCACGAATAGGGAACACAGGATTTCGAACAGAAATTATGGCCAATGGGCTTTCCCTAATTGCCGATGAGCCGGTTTCTGTTGGCGGAACGAACCTGGGACCGACACCCTATGACTATCTTGTGGCCGGATTGGGGGCCTGTACCGCCATGACCCTGCGTATGTATGCGGACCGGAAACAATGGCCCCTGGAAGAGGTGGTGGTTTCTTTATCCCATAAAAAAATACATGCCAAAGACTGCCAACTGTGTGAAACAGATGAGACCATGGTGGATGAAATCGAAAGAGATTTGGAGCTCGTGGGGCCCCTGGATGTATCCCAGACACAACGGCTGATGGAAATTGCAGACAAGTGCCCGGTGCACCGGACCCTCGAATCGAAGGTAACCATCAAAACAACCCTCAAAATGGATACCCCTGGTAAATAGAAGCGATGCGCTTATGGACCTTACATCCCAGGTATCTGGACAGCAAAGGGCTTGTGGCCTTGTGGCGTGAGGGCCTGTTGGCCCAGGCGGTGCTGAACGGCCATACCAAAGGATACAGGCATCACCCCCAATTAATACGTTTTCAGGAGCAGACATCGCCCTTGGACTGTATCGCCGCTTACCTGAAGGAGATCCATAGGGAGGCACAACAGCGGACCTATCAATTTAATAAGATAAAGATTTTATCAAGTGGCCCCTGTAAAAGGATCACAGAAACAAGGGGCCAGATTCAATACGAGTGGCGGCATTTAAAAATCAAACTCAGGCAAAGAGATCCGGATCGGCTCAAGCATTTTTGTGATGTAAGTATGCCCAAGCTACATCCCCTATTTAAAATTGTTGAAGGCGACATTCGTGAATGGGAGAAGGTTAAATGATGAAAGAATGTAGAGATCGCTTTGTATATTGACACCGGCTATGGCACAGGTTGTGCGCAAGTTATTAACCAT
>JASJGV010000205.1:0-7423 GCA_033791325.1 Desulfobacterales bacterium
GCCAGACCGATGAAAAGAGCTGTACAGCCGGCCGTTAGGGTCAAGGTCCGGTAGCCCCAATCCAATAAGAGAGTGGAAAAAACTGGCGCCATGATCGCCGCCGACAACCCCAAGGCCCTATTGAAAAACCCGGAAACCAGCCCGCGTCTTTCGGGATACCAGCGCTGGACGACAGTCAAACCCGGGATGTAAACAAAGGCCGATGAAGCACCGGCAGAAAAGGCCCAGATGTATACTTCGAGCATGCTTTCTGTCTGACTTAGCCAGATGGCACTGCAGCCGCACATGACGGCCCCGAATGCAGTCAACTTTCCCGGACTGTATTTCTCCTGCAAACGTCCACTCAGGTACATGAAGCAGGTGGCACCGGTGAGTATGAAAAAGATCGTTCCGCCCACCGCACCGTCGCCGGCGTCAAATGCAAGTTGCCAATGTCTTCGCAGGACGCCGGGGAGGCCGAAAATAAACGCGCCCGGCCAGAAAATGGCACAGGCGCAGGCAATCAGGATAAGGGGTCGGGGACTTTTTGTCAGCATACAGGCTAAATATCATGGATCAGCGCAAAAAATCCACGCTTTTCTGTTTTGTTGCTTTTGCGGCCTAAAGGTTCCTTAACGGCTTGAAAAGGTATTCCAGACCGTTTACTTTAATCTCATAAACCATACGCAACATATCTCCCAGATGGTTGCTCGGAAATCCTTTTTGGGCAAACCAGACCACATAAGGCTCAGGTAGATCGATTAAGCGCCGATCTTTATACTTACCAAACGGCATCCGCATTTGAGCCAATTCAAGCAAGATTCTTGGATCTGGTTTGCACACATTTTCTCGATTCATATAGTCTTATCTGAAAGTTAAGAATTCTTTGCGGCTTTCTCCTTTTTCAGTTTTCTTTTTTCTTTGATGCTGCTTTGTGCTTTTTTCTTTTCCTGTGGTTTTCTTTTGTCTTTACCTTTAGCCATATGAAACCTCCAATCGGATACGTGTTTTATCTATCGTATTAAATACTATGTTAACTATCCAGTTTTAACAATATTACAAATTACAGATGATGTGTCTATCTTCACTGTTGGTTATTTAGACGTCTAATGGCATCCACCACGATGTCAACCGTATGGTCGATTTCATCTGTGGTGGTCATACGTCCTGTGGAAAAGCGCACCGTTCCTTTGGCCCATTCCAGGGGAACCTGCATGGCCTCAAGAACGTGGGACAGGGTTACGGTGTCTGAATGGCAGGCAGCTCCGGCTGAAGCAGCCACTTCCAGGCCAATTTCTTCCAATATGCGGTTGGCCTCCAGGTCCTTGAAAGACAGACTCAGGGTGTTGGGCAGACGCTTATGAGGATGACCATTGAGACGTATATCTGTCAACCGTGCCGCCAGTTTGTTATATAGTCGGTCGCGCATGTTTGTTAAATGCCTTCCGGTATTATCAAGGCTGCGATCGGCCATTTCACAGGCTTTGCCAAGTCCCACGATCTCAAGCACGTTTTCGGTGCCGGCGCGCCAACCCATCTCCTGGCTTGCCCCGTGGCAGAATTTTTCTAGTAGCAAGCCCTTTTTGACATACAAGGCACCGATTCCTTTTGGGGCATATATTTTATGCCCTGCGATTGAGAGCAGGTCTACGCTCATCTCCTGAACATCCGTGGCTATTTTTCCAGCGCTCTGGGCTGCATCGGTATGGGTGCAGATATTTTTCTGCCTGGCCAGTCGGGTAATCTCATGAATAGGCTGAAGGGTTCCTACCTCGTTGTTGGCATGCATAATGGTAATCAATATGGTGTCCGGGCGGATGGCAGCGGCAACATTATCCACACTGACCATGCCGTTGTCATCCACATCCACAAAAGTGGTCTGGAAACCTTCTTTTTTCAGATACTCGCAGACCTCTAAAACTGCTGGATGTTCCACGCTGCTGGTGATGATATGACGGCCTTTTTTCTTCAGGGCATTGGCTATTCCCTTGATGGCATGGTTGTTGGATTCGGTGCCACCGGAGGTAAAGAAAACTTCCTCTGGGTTACAGTTGAGCATATCAGCCACCTGCTGCCGGGCTTTTTCCACCGCTCTTCTGGGTCGGATACCGTACCAGTGGGAACTGGACGGGTTGCCGAATTCGGTATCCAGGAACGGCCGCATGGTCGCAATTACCTCCGGGTCATGG
Organism: Desulfobacterales bacterium; assembly: GCA_033791325.1. Lineage (GTDB taxonomy): Bacteria > Desulfobacterota > Desulfobacteria > Desulfobacterales > B30-G6 > B30-G6. The sequence goes on from JASJGV010000205.1 coordinate 2,169, forward strand.
GGCGTGGTGCCGTTGTAATCCAGATAAATGGGCTGAACCATTTTAAAGCTCCGTATTTTTTGGGCGTGTCAGTTTGGGATTGTTCCAGTGTCGTTGACTGTCCCGGTTACTTTTCTTGTTTAAATTTCTTTCAATGGCAGCAGTCAAATCGATGCCGGTCTGGTTAGCTATGCATACCACAACAAAAAGGACGTCCGCCAATTCATCGGCCAGGTCGGAATCTTTTTCAGCTGTTTTGAAGCTCTGCTCACCATATGTCCGGGTCATGAGCCTGGCAGTTTCTCCTACTTCTTCCATCAGAATACCGAGATTGGTCAGCTCTGAAAAGTAGCGCACGCCAAAGGTTTTGACCCATTTATCGACAGTTTTCTGGTATTCGGCTATGGTCAATTCCGACATAATGGTCTCCTGATGTTGTGGTTTTAGAAGAGGATAGCGGAAAAACGTTTCCATCGCAATCACAAGTTCATCAGGCTTAAATCGGCAAGAGAGAGTGAATCAACGTGAAAGACACCACAAGATTGACCAAGTTTGGTACTACAGATGGATTCCAACGCCAGGGTAAAAGAGGACTTATCCATTCAACAAACCCTGAAGCAATGTTTTGTCTTTATTTTATACAACTTTAAAGCTATTGCTATTCTGTAGCACTACCATTTCACAGAGTAGATTATATAGGAGTAAGATTTGGACCGAAAACCCAGCGGTATACGATACATCTCCGGCAAACGCGATTTTCTGATCGTTTCTCCCCATAGCCCGGTCATCAATGGTGTATTTGAAAACGATGTGCGTTCCGGTATCATTGCCGAAAAGATACAGCAGATACTTGACTGTCATGCCATCATCAATGATCTTTTTTTCAAGCCCAAGGGCCCGATTAGCAAAAGTTTCGAAAACTATTTTATAGACCTCTACAGGATCGACCATTCAAAAAAAGTCTCAGGCTACCTCAGCCGTATCACTGCGATTGTTAGTAAGGGAACAAAGAAGTATGTTGTCTGGGTTCATGGGATCACGGATGATGTCGCCATCGCTCAAGGGCAGGAGCATAGATCCCTTGGTCTTTTTCATGAAGCACCTGAAGATCTGCACGCTCTGATCGGTTATGGCCAGGGTGGAAATCCCAAAACCGGTGAAACCCAGAGCCGTTATTCGGCCCGCAATGAAACGGTGGAGATTTTCCGAGACCAGCTGTGTGCCGGGGGACTGACTACCATTTTAACCCATCCAGCTGGGTCGAATTACCGCGGCCGTGATGCCAAACGACTCAATCAATGGTTCAACCAGCAAAATTACGGGTTTGACAGGGTAGAATCGATGCATCTTGAAATAAGAGAGAAAGGATTTCGCGATACGGATGCAAATGCCGCTAAAACAGCCAAAATTATTGCCATTGCCCTGAGTTTTCTTAAGAAACAAAATCTGTAGCTTTATCTTTTACGCGCATAAAAATATTTCCAGATGTCCAAACGACAAAAAAAAGCCGAAAAGGCTCTTGAAGCTGCAAAAGCAGCGCAAGCAATCGCATCAGAGAAGCAGCGCTATCGTGAAATATATATCATTCCCCGAAGAAAGATCGGTCCGTACCCGAAAAACAGGTTTACCCCCCCCCAGTGGATATTTCTATCGTAACTCGCCTCAACCGTAAGAAAAGTAGGGTCACATCTGCCCTTGATCCATGTACATTGGCCAATTCGTCGGGGATGCCCCCGATATTTCCCTTTTGTTGGAATAAGACTTGCGGATGCAAGTAGATGCATATATTCGTTGATAAAATGAAGCAGCGGTAAATTCATTTGAACGAAATGAATAGAATTATGGCTTTTCTGAAAAATAGAAATCGAGAGCAAGATGCTACCGGATTTTTTCCCGGACCGGGAACCTTTGCCCATGGGGTTCACCCACCGGAAAGAAAATCACTGGCGGCCGATGCTCCCATTGAAATCATACCCACACCGAAAAAGATACTTTTGCCGTTGCAGCAGCACATCGGTGGGGCTTGCACCCCCTTGGTCAAGGCAAAGCAAGAGGTGGTGTTCGGAGAAATGATCGGTAAGGGCGAAGCTTTTGTATCAGCTCCTATCCATGCTCCGGTCTCCGGTGTGGTCCGAAAATCAGAAACAGTTACCTTGGCAAACGGGCGGCATTTACAGGCTATTGCCATCAAGGTAGAAGGAAAACAGCTTGACGGTCAGGCACTGTGGGACCAAATGTTCGGTGGGAAATGGCCCCAGAAATCTTACCAGACCCTGGCCCCGGAAAAAATTTCCAAGGCCATCCACGAGGCAGGTGTCGTGGGGCTCGGCGGTGCGGCTTTTCCCACACATGTCAAGATAACGCCTAACGACCAGAAACCCATAGACATCCTGATGGTTAACGGTTGCGAATGTGAACCCTATCTTACTACCGATTACCGGGTGATGGTGGAAGCTCCCGATTCTGTTGTGGCCGGAGCTTTGCTGGCAGCCAGGGCTGTGGGTGCAAAAAAGGCCTATATCGGTATCGAGGACAACAAGATGGAAGCCGTAGCATCGTTGCGGCAGGTGGCATCCGGAGCCGGTATTCACATTGCCGTACTCAAGACAAAATATCCCCCGGGAAGTGAAAAACACTTGATCAAAGCGGCCCTGAACCGTGAAGTTCCCTTGGGCGGTCTTCCCTCAGATATCGGTGTGGCCATGACCAACGTGGCCACGGCAACCAGTGTGGCCCGGAGTGTCATGCGGGGGCTTCCCTTGACTCACCGGGTCGTAAGCGTTACCGGCGGCGGTATTGTACAGCCCAAGAATCTTCTGGTTCCCATTGGCATCGCCATGGGTGAGCTGATTAAATACTGTGGCGGTCTCAAAAAGACAGCGGCCCGAATCATTGCCGGCGGACCCATGATGGGGTTTGCTTTTACCAGCCTCGAGATTCCTGTTACCAAGGGTACCAGTGGCATCACTGTGCTGAGCCATGAAGAAATCCAGCGGGTAGAGCGTTCCGTCTGTGTTCGTTGCGGTCGATGTGTGGATGTCTGCCCCATGAATCTGGTGCCCACAAAGATCGCCATGGCTTCCCGGCTCAATGAACTGAATCTGGCTCGAAAGTACAACATAATGGCCTGCTTTGTATGTGGCTCCTGTTCCTATATCTGCCCGGCTGCTCTGCCCCTGGTGCAGCTTATCCGTACGGGCAAGGCCTTGATTGCAGCTGAAATGAAAAAATGAAACTAAATTCAAAAAACGACAGCAACCCATCCAGCCCCGCTATACATGTGGCGCCATCACCGCATGTGTTTAACATGGGCATGACCACCCGGGTCATGATGCGCGATGTGATCATCGCCTTGAGTCCAACGGTGATTGTCGCTATCTGGTTTTTCAAATGGTACGCGGTCACACAATTGTTGATCTGCGCGACCACCTGCCTGGCGGCTGAATTGATCTTTACCCGCATGCGCTCGAAACCGATCAGCGTGACCGATTTGTCTGCCGGGGTTACCGGACTGATCCTGGGATTGTCTTTGCCTGCCACAGCCCCCTGGTATGTGGGCGTTATCGGTTCTGTTGTGGCTATAGGCATCGGTAAGATGGTTTTTGGCGGTCTGGGGATGAACATCTTCAACCCGGCCATGGTGGGACGTGCCTTTGTCATGATATCCTTTGCCGGCAGCCTGGCAGCCTCCGGCTACGTAGATTTGACCGGTGGTGTGGATATACTCTCCCAGGCAACGCCTCTGACAGCGCATAAACAATCCGGTATTACCAGCCATCTGGCTCCGTTGTTCTGGGGGTATATCAATGGTTCCCTGGGGGAAACCAGTGTACCCGCGTGCCTCCTGGGTGGGCTTTACCTGTGTATTCGACGGGTGGCATCCTGGGAAATTCCGGCTGGCGTGTTGGTTGCAGCATTGGTGCTTGGCGGTATCACCAATATTTTGGATCCGTCCGCTCACTGGACCGTGCTGCATCATATCATGGGGGGAGCGCTCATTTTCGGGGCCTTTTTTATTGCTACCGATCCGGTCACCAGTCCCTTGACAGCCAGGGGCAAGTGGATTTTCGGTATGGGTGTGGGCACGCTGGTGATGATACTGCGTCTGTTCAGCGGATATCCGGAAGGCATCATGTTTGCCATCCTTTTGATGAATGCCCTGACCCCGCTGATTAATCGCTGGACCATTCCCAGACCTTTTGGAGGTATATAATTGGGAACAACCGTTGCAAACAGATCGATCTTCAGCAGGGACGGGTTTCAAAAAAGTTTTTTGGCTCAGGCCTGGCTCGTGCTTGTGCTTGCCATCAGCTTTGGGTCGGCCCTGGCCTTTGTTCAAGTCAGTCTCAGCGAGGTTATCGCCGCCAACAAACTGAACGAAACGCTGACACAGGTTCCGGAACTGGTTTGGGGGGAAGATGCAGCTCAATACGTTGCTGACACCAGCATACCGCTTGAGATCATCCCCGGTACCGTCTCCTTGAAAAAGGGGCAGAAGACGACCTATTACCGCCTGTACCAGGTGACCCGTGGTGATCTGATGACCGGCTGGGTGGTTAAGGCCCGCGGGCAGGGATATGCCGACAAAATCGAGGTTCTCATTGGTGTTGATCCCGATGTTGAAACCATCACCGGTCTGTTCATCTTAGAGCAAAAAGAAACACCCGGTCTGGGCAACAAGATCACATTTCCTGTCTGGCGGAAACAATTCGTGGGGAAAAAGACAGTCACGCCTTTTGTGGTGGTAAAAGAAAAAAGCACGATACCCAATACGATCGATGCCGTTACCGGTGCAACCATTTCCTCCCGAAGTGTTGCCGGTATTGTAAACCAGACCATGACGGACATAAAAGGACGTCTTAACTCCCAAGCCGTCCAAACAGGGGAGAGTCAATGAGCAATCTTCCGACACCGAGTGAGCGATTCATTCAGGGTATTCTGCCTGAAAATCCGGTTTACAGGCAGCTTCTGGGGTTGTGTCCGACCCTGGCGGTAACCAATGGGCTCAAACCCGCGTTGACCATGGCCGTGGCTGTCGGCTTGGTGCTGCTGTGCGCAAATGTTATCGTCAGTCTGATCCGGGATCTTTTAAAACCCCATTTGCGAATCGTGATCTTTACCCTCACCATTGCCACCTTCGTGACCATCGTGGATCAAGTCCTGAGCGCCTACATGTACCAGATGAGCAAGGCGCTCGGGCCTTATATACCACTGATCATCGTCAACTGTATCATCATCTGTCGTTGTGAAGTCTGTGCTTCCAGGCAGGGACCTTT
>JASJGV010000206.1:0-2694 GCA_033791325.1 Desulfobacterales bacterium
CTCCCTGATGGGCGCCCCCGTTGCCCTGGCCCTGCTGACCTGGACCAGCGGATGGATCCGGTACGCCATGATGGTCGCAACCGGCCTGACCCTGCTGTCCACCACGCCTGTCATGCTGGCCATGATCCAGGAGCATGCCACCGAAAGCCCCTCGTCTGCCAACGGCCTGTTCATGATGGTGTCGTTCATGGCACGGTCTGCCACCGTAGTGATCATCGGCTGGCTGGGCGACGTGGCCGGTCTGCAAGTCACTTACACCATTGCCGCCGCAATGGGCATTCTGGCCATTCCGTTCGTCCTGAAACTGCCCCACGGAAACGGGCCGCAAGAAGGTTAGACAGCGGAATTTGATAGACGGTGCTTAACTATGGAAATCAGATTACGCTCTCAAGAAACTGAAAGGCCGCAAAAGAATTGTGCCTTTAATTTCGGTGGGTTGGGTCGGTCCACAGCAACCTATTGTTACCTCTCCAAAAAACACCTTTAGCACCAGCATTTCGGGCTGCGAATTCAAGTTTTATCTCAAAACTGGCCGATTAAGGATTATGGTGCTAATTCCATAGCACTCAATAATCCATCAACTTCTGGGAAAGACGATGTAACTCTGGATTAGCCAATGCGGAAACCTTTTTTTTGACGGTTCGTGAATAATATTCTTTTTCGGTTTTGTTTAAGGGATCCCCCTTTAATTTTTTTTGAAATAACTCTTTTTGTTTTGGTGAGAACAACTGAGACAGCGCATATTCAAGAGATAACTCTTCATGTTTTTCCTTTAGCTGCCTTGACTTTTCAGCGTTCTGTTTGAAATAATTGTTAAACACTTCTTTCAAACGTGAAGAATGAAAACGCTTGTTCCAAAAGGGCAAAAAGTCATTGTGCACTAAAGCATTTCTCAGTGTTTTCATTTTTTCAACATACTTTTCTGAGAGTTTTTTCTTCAATTCATTGGTCCAGAGAAATGACAAATGATAGTGTTGATACAAAGCCAAAGAAAGCACTAACAAAGTAAAAAGGTTTTCCCTTTCCTGCTTGCTGTCTAATCTTTCTAATACTCGATTAAAATCAAAAGAATACTCTTGGGCCGCATTCGCCAGCAAAACAGGAAATCCCTCCCATAAACGCGTGTCTTCGCTTTTAACAACCTCCACAAGAGTCTCATTAACGTCAAAATCCGTTGCCACGGCCATAAGTGGAAACCCAAGACGACCCAAATTTTCTAATAGTTTATCATTAAGCATAGAGTTTTTCCTCTTTGAGCAGTTCTAAAAAGGAATTTAAATGACCAGTTACTCTATCTGGCAAAAGATCATAGCTGGCCATTTCCTTAGAATGCGCTTGAATGCGTTCGATATCGATTTCATCCCTCTGTGCCCTTACCAGCATAAGGCAGTCCTCGAAGTCAACAGTGGTCCCACGGCAAAGTTTGCTACCAATCAAGTCATAGTAATTCAGAATACCAATGTAGATGTTAGAATATTCTTTAAATAAAGTGTGGTTTCCCGGTTTCAACGGAGATTCCAGCAATTCCGTTGTGTGGATCCGTTTTCCGGCAAACAGGTCGAATATAAACATATCTCCTTTTCTGCTCCAACCCCATCCCGTTGTATTTTTATAGCCCAAGTCTTTAATAGTTTTTATTAAATACTTATACTCAGATTCATTGGGGACAATAAAATCGACATCCTTGGTAGACTCTTTAATTCCCATCAAAGTGAGGGCAGTCCCTCCGCAGGCAATGAGGTGAACTTTACGTCTCATAAATCCATTCCATTGCCCCAGGATGTCTAACAATACTCTTATATCAAGCCTATATTCCATACTTGTACCTTAAAATACAAATGTTTGTATATATGCATACAATTATTTGTATAAATATGTACAACACATAGTGGGCATTGTCAAGAATCGGCAGTAAGAAAGAATAGAACCATTGTAATTGTGTGTTAGGTTCTATGTATTTTGTGTGTGAAAAGCCCTATTTTTTATATGTAAACGAATATCCCTTGACAGCCGGGCCCCGGTGCTCTATTTCAACTCTAAAGTTTAACTAAATGGTTAGTTAGTATATGGAGAGCTGATGAACATCAGACAAGCCCGCAAGGAACAGACCGTTCGCAACATTCTGGACGCGGCCGCCCGGGAATTTTCCGAGACCGGCTTTGAAGGCGCGCGCATGGACCGTATTGCGAATCGGGCAGGGGCCAACAAGGCCATGATCTACTATCACATCGGGGATAAGCAGGTCCTTTATACCAACGTGCTGCACGAGGTCCTCGGCCATACGGCCGCCCGCATGGCGGATAACATCCAATCTGCCGGTACCCCGCGTAAAAAACTCAAGGCCTATATCCGGAGCATCGGCCAGACAGTTACAGAGCATCCTTTCATGCGGCGCATCATGATGCGCGAAATGGCCTCTGGAGGGCGGGCGCTGCCGGATATCGTGATCGACGATTTCGCGGCCATCATCGGCATGGTCAGTGGCGTGATCCAGGCCGGCGTCCACAGCGGCGAATTCGTGGAAGTGGACCCCTTTGTTCTGCATCTGATGGTCATCGGCGGGTTGACGTACGGACGGGCTGCCGTGCCCGTCATGTCACGGTATCCTGAGCAGGTTGCCGCACTGACCGGCGCTAACGACATCGTGAACACGCCCAATCTGTTGGACCAGATTGAAACCATTGTCCTGAGTGC
>JASJGV010000207.1:0-4446 GCA_033791325.1 Desulfobacterales bacterium
TCGCTGAGTTCTTTCGAGCGTCAGTCTTGAAGGTGCTGTTAAAAGAGGGGTGGATTGACAATTCGTTTATCAAAATGATCATGACTTGGCGACATAATTCAGGATTTAGTGTTCATAATGAAGTGCGGATTCAGCCAGGAGATAGCAAAGGCATCGAAAATACCGGCACTGTCATCTATAGGTCTAAAATGAGTCATGGCGGCAATAAGAAAAACTTTCAGACTTTCAGTGCGTTGGAATTTATGGCCGCCATAACCCAGCATATACCCGATAGATTAGCACAAATGGTGAGGTATTTAGGTTGGTATTCAAACCGGATGCGGGGTGACAGGCGCAAGGCAGAAGAGGTTGGGGCAAACTGCGAGGAAAAGAAAGCTGATCAGAGCGAGGTAATTGTTGTAAGCGGTTTCGATCAGGAAGCTGGTTTTTTTAGGGTCGCCTGAAAAAGCGATGTCTTATCACCTACTGTGAAGTGCAACAAGGTTTTCAGATTCGCAAAATGGAAAAGCGAGTATCATTTCATCTGCCAAGGTATGTCCTATGAGGCTGCAGGTGGTGCCGTGGAACACTGTTGCCTGTGCATCGACACTAAAATCGTCCATGCTGGAATCCAGCGCATGTCACCCATTCGTGTCATGCGCTGGCCGAGTTGGGGGTTTCTTAACGCGTGACAAAAACGGATTGGATTGCCGCCTTGAATTCGGGGTCCCCCATGGCCCGCTTGATATCGGTCAGCTTATGCATTGCCTCCTTTCTATCGACCCAGAACGGAATCAATGTCCCGGCCTTTTTCATCTCGGCAACAAACGACTTGTCCTTTAAAGCAGAAGCAAATGCCTTATCCCAGATATCGCCGTATATTTCCGGTGTTTTCGGCGGAAGGACAAATTGCCAGGTAAGTTGGGCCGAACTATTGAGTACTTGATAGGCCTTGAATTCCCTTCCATTCAGTGTCTGGGGTGCAAATTTTTTCCACAGCGACGTAATTGTCGGTATATTCAACCCGGGAGTTGGAATGACATTACCACTGGGATCGATTACTCCGGTTTCGTACAGGTGGGTGGTCAACCCCTCCTTTGTAAAACCGGGGAGAAGCTGCAGAAACAGGGTGTTGATCATGGTTGCAGAATTGATCTCGCTGGAACGTATCGCCTTGAGCAGGCCCATGTGACCGCGATAACCGTAGATCTGTTTGTAGTTGTCCTCGGCCCCGTTGCCTTTCATAAACAGGCGCCACGCTAACTGGTTGCTGGTATTGGGACCACCGGATCCCAAAATAATCTTTTTTGGTGGATTGAGTAGCTCGTCGGCGGAGGTCATTCCGAAGTCTTTGCGGGCGTAAAAGACGAAGCTCAATCCAATACCACCGACCTGCACGAACTGGGTGATATCCATGGGCATTTTGTTACCCGCCACCATCTGTCCCGCAAGGGTCGCCAGGGCCCCGGCTGTCATCCCGTCGGGTTTGACGTTCCTGTATAGATGCGAGGCGCCCAGCATGAAGCGGCCCCCAGGTTTGTTAACAACTATGAATTTGGGTTTGCCCGGCAGATACTTGACAACATAGGGCATGATCTGGCGGCAGAATACATCTGTCGAACTTCCCGGTGGTATGTTGAGCAGCATGGTGACTGTTTTGCCTTTAAACGATACCTCTTGAGAAAAGGCATTTGGCAGAATAAGGACCAGTACCAAGGCAGCTGCGAAAGCGGTTGCTGAAAACATCTTGACAACGTTTTGTTTTAATGGATGTATCATAACTTTCTCCCTTCGTTTTAATGGTGTTAAGAGGACATATTCGAAAAACAACACATTTTATCATCCGAGCCATTTGAGCAATAACGGGGTGGGTAATACAACGTGAACCAACTGCCCCAGAATGAAATACACAAACGCCCATAGAAGAACGGCAAGCAACACAGATAACCAGAGCCTTTCACCGTTGGCCAACATGAAGACAACGATGAAGATGGGAATTCCTGCAAGGTGGCCGATGAGGAAGACCAGCACAAGCAACAGGGCGATCCAGCCCAGAATCTGTGCCTTCCAGGCCAGCGTAACGGGTTTCCCATCCGAAGTCTCTGGCTCGATTTCGGCCCTGACGCCTTTCAACAGGCCCACCAGCGTATGAATACTGACTGTTCCAATCAACCCGAATCCCACGACCCATGGGAACAGGCGACCGCCTATGGACCACTCCGCCGCCTTGGCAACGGCGTAAATCGTCAGTACGATAAATCCGATTCCGACCCACCATGTATTTGAACGCAATGCCTTGAATACATTAACGTTATTCGAAATGTCTGATTTTTCCGACGACAAATTAATAAATTTGCGGTAGAGAGACATGGCCATGAAAGCGATTATGAAGATTTCAACTATCACTACGATCGGGCGGCTCCAGAGCCACGAAAAGCCGTATGCATCCACGGAGATGAACAGAAATCTCTCAACAAGATCACCCAGAACAATTCCGATGATCAGGGGCACGCGCGGCCAATCGGTGCGTTTGAAGAGATAACCCAGAGCGCCGAAAAAGGCGAAGATAATGACATCGCCAAAATCCATCGTAGCCATTGTTGCACCGACCAGCATGAAGCTGAGGATGACTGGAGCCAGAACCGTGGGGCGGATATAGCAGATCAGCACCATCCACCTCTGCAAGCCCAGGCATAGAATCGCGGCGATGATATTCCCGATGACGACGGTCCAGACCATCATGAAAGTTATATCCAGTTTATCGATTAGCATATCCGGCCCGGGTCTGAGGCCTGTAATCAGGAAAACACCCATGAGGATGGCCATGGATGCGTTTCCAGGTATGCCGAAGGCGACGGTGGGCAGAACGGCCCCGGGCTTTTGCGCAGCTGTGGCCGCCTCAGGTGCAATTACACCTCGTACGTCGCCTTTGCCGAACATCGAGGCGTCCTTGGCGGAACTCACAGCGTGGCCGTAGGAGAACCACTCTGCTACCAGACCGCCGAGACCGGGAATCATGCCACAGAGGGTTCCAATAACACCGCACTTTATCACCAGCCACCAGTTTTTCAGTGTATCGCTAAAGCCGTCGTAGATTCCGCCTTTGGAACTCATGTCGGAGGCAATAGTGGAACGCCGCACCAGCAGATCGATGACCTCGGGTATGGCAAAAAGCCCGATCACCAGCGGAACCATGGGGACTCCCTCCCAGAGGTAGGGCCATTCAAAGAAATCGTATCTCGGAAAACCGGTCAGTTCAGCAAAGCCAATGGTCGAGATCATGAGGCCGAAGGCCGACATGGCAAGGCCGCGAAGGATTGAGGTGCCGGCTAGAGACCCCGCCATTATCAGCCCAAGCAAAGCCATAATGAAATATTCCGGCGCAGCGAATCTGTCGATCACCGTGCGCAGAATGGGAAGAAATAGAATAAAGATAACCACGGAAACAAGGGTGCCGAGGATACTTGCTAGATAAGATGCGCTGAGTGCGCGTCCCGCCTCGCCCCGCTTGGACATAGGAAAACCGTCAAGATAAGTCGCCTGAGCCGCTGCCGTTCCCGGCACACCGATGAGAACGGCGGGGATGGTATCAGTCTGAGTCGTTACCGCCAACATGCCCAGGAGAAAAGGAAAGGCAATTTCTGGTGGTTGGCCAATGGCGAAGGGAATCAGCAGACCAAGACCGGTTAGGCCGGAAAGACCGGGCACCAGGCCAAAAAACATGCCGGAAAAAATACCGATCATCATGAAAAGAAAGGTCTTTGCATTGAAAAGAAGTTGAAGACCGTCGATCGCCGCAAGTAGGATATCTACCATTTTGTCTATTTCCCTATGACTTATTACATAGCTCTCCAACAAGAAATTGGTCATCGGTAAACCACTGATGTAGTTTTTATTCATCCGATAACTGTGAAAGTTGTGGACCGGTCCACCGGTCATCATACCGCCAAGATAGCCGACCGGCTCAATCTACTAAGTATCAGTATCGTAGCGGGCAATTGTTATTGCCGCTAAAACATCGGCCGGCCTTCCGCCGACAAACACAACGTCCTTCTTCTTTAATACAGGTAACTCAACAGGGCGTTTCGTATCCATATTATTTACGATTAAACATCGTGGTGACAAAAAGCCGCTTTCAGGTCGCAGATGCCATCAAGTTTCCCGCATTTCATAATGCCAGGCATCTATCTGTCTTTGAAGGGTCTCTCTTTTTAAAGGAGTTCTTGGGGCCCAAATCCGCATTGATCTCATCCAATGACATCCAGAACTGCCCCGGATCAATTCCAGTCCCTAACGAAATCACAGATTCGACCAGGTCGAACAACTCCTGCTTTATTATTAAGTTGCCAATTGAAACCGGCTCTTCCATCCCCATTTCATATATCACCATGAGTTTAACAATTCCCCGCTTGACGCGACTATATGATCAAGCCCGCGATAGCGCTCCGTATAACACTGTACCAAAGA
>JASJGV010000208.1:0-4271 GCA_033791325.1 Desulfobacterales bacterium
GATGGTGTCCCCAGGACCGCAGCAGCCAGCATTGCGGCGACATCAGCCGGATTTCGATAGTGCCAGAGCCAGAATCCTATACCGGCCATCAACAAAAGGAATGCCCCCAAGGGTCGTGGCCAAAAAAAGACCACAACCAGTGTCAGAAAAAGTCCGGCCAGGATTTCAACCAGAATTGCTTTCCTGATTCTGTCCATATTAAAGACCCCTGCGTTGTTGGGTAAAGTACATGACGATGCCGGCGATACCGCATGACATGTCAAACATCAAAGCAGAACGTGCTCTGGACGGATCGTTTTGGACAAATATAAGGCCATAAAGGGATCACTCCATCGCCTTTTTCATTTTCTTCATGGTCTGATCGACAAGCTCAGCAGTGTCTTCTGCTTTTTGGATGCTTTCCATTTTGTTCGCACCGTCGACATTGTCAGTCTTTAAGTTTTTGGCGACCAGATATACGGCCACAAGTAGGGCGATAAGAGTAACAATGATGAAAACGCCTCGCATAATCTATTTTCTCCTTTGTTTTCCGAAGGCTTTAAGCTTTAGGCTTTAGGGACGCCCTTTAAATTATAAGTTTCTATGAATGGGTTCTTTAAACTTATTGCTTATCAAGGGATAAGCGGTCATTTTATTCGCCAAATTTCACCTTTCAGCCTGAAATGATATGGCGACAGATCCGATCAGGTTCGATATCTTTTTGGACTAACTGGCTACCCATACCGCAACATCGTAGGTTGAGGAAATCAGTTTATTGCTAACACGCCCGTGGAGCATGGCTCCCATAAAACTGACCGCCTCGCGACGCCCCACGACAATGGTCCCATAGTTGCCTTCCTGGGCTGTGTCGACAATGCTCTGGATAGGATTCCCCTGGTGAAACAAAAAATCAACCGAGATATTCTTTTTATTCATACCGGCTTTCACAAGGCGTTTGATTGCTTCGTCCATGTAGGGTCGAAAACTGTTTTGATTGTATTTCAGTACGGCTTCTTCGTCCAATGACCCCGTTGTTCCGTTATTGGAGATGGGTGACAGGTTCTGGGCATTGAATACATGGAAGAGAGAAACTTCCAGCCCCCGTGCGTATGCCAGATCACCGATACAGGTGGTGGCCCGCATGGCCTCGATGGATTCATCCAGAGCAACAAGAATTTTTTTGGATGCGGGTTTACCACCCACTACAATGACGGGCATATGTCTGACATTTTCGATGAGCTTGAAAGCCATGCTCCCCACGACAAGATCCTTGAGCCTGCTGATACCGGACCGCCCCACCACCAGGGCCTGGTAGTCTTGATACGATTCCTGGACGATATCTTTTAGTATGTTGGTTTTTTTGGTCTGCGTCTTAACGGTGACAGCCTCTTCCGGAAAACCGGCATCGGACAGAATCTTAAACGCTTTTTCTTTGAATTCGCCCAGGACTAGCTGGTTGTCGGCAAGCCATTTTTCCACCTTTACCTTTTTTGATCGGTATAGGGGATTGCGGTTCATGTCCCAATAGACTTCCGGGAAACCGGTTCCGACACTGAGAAGTATAATATCTGTCAGGTCGGGGGGAACAATCATGCTGATATAACGGACAGCTTCCAACGCCTGATCCGATCCATCAACGGCGATCAATATCTTTCTTCGTATGACTGCCAAATTGCCTCCTCCTTTTTAAAATACCCGTTATCCCGTTCTATCCAGGCTATCCCCGCCATTCGGTATCGTCCACCGTGGTCTTGAAATCGGGAGCCACGACCCCTGGCGCCTCTAAAGTCTCGGCCTTTTCCAACTCTTTTGAAGAGGGTTTGCCCACAAATACGATCCGCTGGCGCTTGCATTTTTTACACGCGTCCAAAACTTCCAGGGAACAATCCGGTGTATACTCATCGTAATTGATGTTGGAAAGATTGTTTTCAATGGTAAAGAGACTGGACGTCTTGGCGCAGGCACCGCACCCGATGCACCCCACATTGCAAACACTGATGACATCTTTACCCTTGTCCTTGTTGGTACAGGTTACCGCCAGCATCCGTTCGGCCTTGAAAGGGGTGATGGTGATGATGTTTCGCGGACATGCCTTCGCGCAGGCACCACAGCCAACACATTTATCATAATCCACTGTTGCCAGACCTTCGATTACATGGATAGCGTCGAATTCACAGACCCAGGTACAATCTCCGAAACCCAGGCAGCCGTAAGTACGCCCTTGAACATCGGTTACCAGGTTGGCAGCCGAACAACGCATCTCGCCACGGTATTCATTTCTTCCCAGGCGGTCGTTGTAATGGGCGCCGCAGTGCACCACGGGCCGGTAAGGAAGTGTTTCACCCACTTCTACACCCATGATGCCGGCTACTGCCGAGCTACAATCGGCCCCGCCCACCGTACATTTATTCACGGCTTCATGTTCCAGAGCCACGGCCTCGGCATATTCTCCACAGCCCACGTATCCACACCCACCACAGTTGGCGCCTGGAAGGGTTTCCATAATGGCCAGGGCGCGTCGGTCCATGTCCACGTGGAATTTCCTGCTGGCCCACCCGAGAATAAAGGTAAGCACCAATGCCATGGAAAACATGGTTGCGGCAGATAGGCTGATTGTAACCCAGGTCATGAGTTCTCCATACGATAATCCCGACATGTCAATGTCAGGAATTTACTTGTTATCTTTCGCTGTATAAAATCTGGTCCCCTGGCCCCTTTGTTGTTTATTGAGTTGCTATCGGCCATCAACTTTTAGACGGCCTGAACACGGTACTCTCTGCCAGGGGCTTACACTCCAACCCTTCACACCTCCAACCCTCGGACCCTTCTTTTTCACCCTACATCAATGCCGTCCGGATGCCACTGTCCACACCGGTAAATCCCATAAAGGCCATGGCCAGGATACCACCGATGATCAGGGTGATGGCTGCTCCTTTGAAAGGTACAGGAATATCACAAAGATCGAGCTCTTCACGGATGCCTGCCATGATGACAATGGCAATGGTAAACCCAACACCACCAAAAATACCCAGGGCCAAAGCACGCCCTAAATCCCAGACTTCGGCCGGATTCTCGACACCGACAATCTTGCTCATAACCGTCAAACAGGCAAACAGAATGGCACAGTTGGTGGTGATTAGCGGCAAAAAGACCCCGAAAGACTTGTATAGCGGCGGATAAAACTTGCGCATGTACATTTCCACAAACTGGACAGATGACGAAATTGAAAAAATATAGACAATGTAAGCCAGGATGGTCAGATCGATATTAGCTGCCTGTTCACTCGATAGGAAAAATCCGGCCACCCAACTTGAAACGGGTGCACCCGGTACCAGGATCAGACTGGTAATGGTCCAGGAGATGAATACGGCGATAATCATGACAAACGTGACAGCACTTCCCATGCCCACGGCCATATCCACCTGGCGCGACACCCCGATAAATGGACAAATACCGACAAAATAGTAGAACACGAAGTTGTTTATCAGGGCTGCACCGATGGCAATCAAAAATATGTCGAATAGATATGCCATGGCTTAATTCCCCCTTTGCGGTGTGCTCGTTCGCCAAGCGCGAATCCAGTTGACCCCGGCCAGGAGAAGGCCGAAGGTCAGAAATGCTCCGGGTGGCAATACCATGATCACCCACGGGGGCCAGGCAGCCGGAAGCATGGGTATACCCAGCAGCATGCCGGTGCCCAGAAGCTCCCGAACCACAGCGATGCTGGCCAGGGCAAGACCGAATCCCAAGGACTGGCCCAATGCATCCCCTGCTGCTGCCAGGGGGCCCTGTCTGGAAGCACAGACCTCGCATCGGCAGATGATGATGCAGTTAACAATGATCAGAGGGATATAAGGCCCGAGAGTCTTGCTCATCTGGTACATGTAGGCGCTCAGGACTTGATCTACGATGGTCACAAAAGTAGCGATGGTCAGGGTAAAGACCACGATTCGCAAGTGGGGTTTTAAAAAATCCCGGATCAGACTGACGATAATATTGGCGCACAGCAGCACCAGACCGACAGCCACGGCCATGGTCAACGCAGGCTTCAGTCCATTGGTCACCGCCAGGGTTGGGCACAGTCCCAGAAGCTGCCTGTAGACCGGGTTCTCCGGCAGAATACCCTGAATAAATCGCTCACCCGCTGTCGGAAGATTGCTCAATGACTCTCCCCTGTAAGGACGGTCCGGGAGCTAAGACGTCCTTTGATATCTATCACGGTCTGGGTTACAATACCGGCAACACTTCGGGATGAAATGGTTGCACCGGTAACGGCATCGATCGTATTGGGT
>JASJGV010000209.1:0-5777 GCA_033791325.1 Desulfobacterales bacterium
TTAATGTAGCTTAAAAATAGCTATTTTATCGATTACTATTTTTTATAATCGAATGCAAATAAAATCTACATAAGATTTTGGACCTATATACCAAACAAAGGTAAGACATTAAGACTGATGGGTGATCCCTGGGCGACTGTGAAACTGTCTGAGTTCTTTAGTGACTGTTATGCCGAGCAGTATGATAATGATCCCATGGATTGAAATCCAGTTGTATAATTAAACAATGTCTTATAACTTTGGCCCTGTTCGGCATTACAGCCACTTTAGAACGAGTTTTTCACAGTCGAGCAGGGATTATCCAACAGACACGATATTCTCCTTCTTTTTGCTTATCCGGCTTGAAAGAACATACACATTGAAAACACGTTTTCCAGCATCCATCTCTTTCGGTTCCGGCCTTTTCATGGCACAGGTAATCGCAACGGTACAGGTATTCACCAGCAACCTGGCGCTTCATGGGAAAATGTCCTGGCTTGCCCATGCCGGGTACCACACGGTTCCCAACCAAAAGATTTTGCCGACACTCAAAATGATAGCCCCCGCTTTCAATGGCGGGCTCTTTTTTACCCTCACTGTCGGGGTGGGAATTTCACTGGTGTCCCTGGCGTGTGTATGGACCTGGAAATACCCGTGCCGATTGAACAAGGGTTTTCTATGGGTCTTTCTCGGGCTGTGGGCAGCGTCGATAACAGCCATTAACCGGCATGGCTTTGTACTCATGCCGACCCTGGATGCCATCCTCATTCCCGCTGTTGTAGCTACGCTTTTCCTGGTACTGAGCCCGAACGACCTGGAACGAGGTTCCCGCTTGACCCTGTTGCTGCATTTCCCGGCTATTTTGCTGTTGGCCATTATCTGGTCGACACAGATGAATCCTGGTCTCTATTCCAATATCAGAGACAACATTTTATTGTCGAATACCCCGGGCGTACACGTGAACGACTTCTATTATCATTATACCCTGTACCCGGCCGAAACCTTTCGCAGCCTCAATCAAAAACTGATCAAGACGTATCATTTATCGGAAATAGAAAACTCCCGGGATCATAAAAGGTTGAAACGAAAGCTCGCCGGCTATGACTACTTTCTGATCAGTGAAAAAATAAAAGCAGATGTAGAAATCACCGTCGAAAAGGGGCACATACGATTGTCCGGAGATCAACAGGCAATTGTAGAGACGGATCTGAAGAATTTTTTCAAAAATACGCGACAAATACTGCAGGATCTATCCAAAAGCAATGACGCCTATATCCATTTTCGCACGGCGACATCCATATCATTGCTGGTGGGATTTCCCCTGTTACTCTATTGGCTGCTCAACGGGTTGCTGTTCCAGGGCTTCTCCTTTTTCCTTGGCAAACAGACATCTGCCATTGCCGGCATCATTACCTGCTGCCTGTTAGGCGCCCTGATGTTCCTCCTGATGCCTCAGGGGGATAAAAAAGATCTCACGGATGACAGTCTTCCTGAAATGCTTGTATCAGAAAACTGGAAAGACACGGTCAGGGCACTCAAGCAGATCGAAGCAAAAAATATCGATCTTCATCAATTCCATTTAACGCAAGACCTGTCACAGCATCCGTCTATACCGGTTCGATACTGGTTGGCCAGGGGTCTCAGTGTCGGAAAGCACCCCGATGACGAAGCTCACCTGATCACCCTCATGCAAGATCCTCATCCCAATGTGGCATGTCAGGCGCTTTACAGCATCGGAAAGAGAAAATTCCGGAAAGCCACGCCAAAACTTTTAAAGATCATCGAAAGGTCTGATCACTGGTATGTCCAGTTATACACCTATAACGCACTGAGGAAACTGGGTTGGAAACAGATCGTATCAAACTGAAAACAGTGGGACTCTCCATGGCGGCTATTCTGGCAGTCGAATCTCTCGCCACGCTCCTGAACACTCATGGAGCAGCGCCCATTCTCATCGTGGGTGGCGCCAGGAGTCTCGAAATCATACTCCTGTTGGGGATCTGTTGTGTGGCAGAGTCAAATGGTATCAGGGCCCTGGGTATTCTCCCGAAGCGTATCCTACCCGGTCTGTACAAAGGCTTTTTCTGGTCGGCAGGCTTCGGGGCGATGGTCGGTCTGGTGGCGGTCATTCTGATAATGGCCGGTCTGCATCCCGCCGATCTGATTGCCGCCAATCTCCCCTCGACACAACCTGGCCTGTTTTTTTTCTTTGCCGTGGGCGGCATCATCAGCCCGGTGGCAGAGGAGATTTTCTTCCGGGGTATACTCTATGGATACTTCAGACGCTGGGGGATATGGGCGGCGCTTCTGCTAAGTACGACCGTCTTCGTCATGGCCCATGCAATCTTGCATCGGATTCCATTGCCACAGATCGTCGGCGGTATCCTGTTTGCAATAGCCTATGAAAAAGAGAGAAACCTCATGGTACCCATAACCATCCATGTCCTGGGAAATCTGGCCATCTTTACATTAACGATGGTCCGGTAGGAGGGATAGAGCAGATACCGGGTCCAAAGGGCCCGGCACTGATTCAACCTTTAAAGGGATTAATATTTCGCACATTCAGCGTGCAATAAATTCTAAATCCGAATATCGAAATACGAAACAAATCCAAATATCAAATACTCCAATGATTCAAACAGAGTGCTTTACCTGGTATCTCCGAGGTCTTGTTTTTATCATTTGAATTTGGGTCATTAGGTATTGTTTAGGGTTTCGGATTTCGTGCTTCGGATTTAAGTAGCCACCTCTACCGGCATAGACAGATATATCTGACCTGAAAAGACCAGGTTTTAAATGACGGCAATAAAGCACCCTGTGTCATCACCAAACCCGGAATCACCATTGTCCGGCGGGACGCTGGGTGGAATATATTCGCCGGCCGGGTATGGCGCGCCGTTTGAAACCCCCACGCCATCGAGATCAAACCCGGCACTACCGGACGTGGGGTACGGATCATAGATGACCTCTCCGAAACTGTCCAGACGGGAACCATCACCCACGACATCGACAATTCTGATGAAGGATATACTGGAAAGGTCAACATCCCCGGAAAGCACCCCGGGCTTGTCCGAAATATCCTCGAGATTAAAAGGGCTCCCGTAACCCTGCCGGTATTTACCGGCCAGACCATCCACATCTGTCGGATCGATGTTGCCAAATCCAGAAACAGGACCGGCGGTCAGCGATATGGCGTCAAAACGGACAAAATCAGTCCCGTTGGAAGAAACCTCTACATAGGCCAGTTCCAGGTACCGGTCACTGAAAGAATTCTCAAAGACCGCGAAATCCCAGCCTTCACCGTCTTCGATGGGCAGATCGAATGTCAGTATAAGACTGCCGCCGCTTCCCAGTGCGACAATGTCAAAAGAATTGCCTTCTGCCTTTTCCAATGCATTTTCCGGCTCCTGCCAGGTTTCATCCACGTTTTTCCCCACGATATAATCACGATACCCCGTGGCCCAGGATATCAGCGCAGGGTCATTCCTGGATATGGCATGGGATCCCACCTCATCCGCAGCGGGTGGGTATGGCCCCGCCCAAATTACTGACACGAAAGCAAATTGTATGATGATCAATAGACAGCTTATAAAATTCAGCTTACGCATGGAGACACATATATATGATACTTTTTTAGGGTTATTCTTAACTCGGTGCCAAATATCGAATGTTGAATTCAAAAAATGAAGAAACAGTCGTCGGTATTGCATGTTTGTTTTTATTCGATGTTCGATGTTCAGCGTTCGATGTTGGATGTTCGTCTTTTTAAAACCTCATCTCCGCCCCGGCATAAAAATTCCGGCCGGGCATGGGGTAATAACTTTCACTGAATGAGGACGTTTCGTACAATTCATCCAGAAGGTTGTTGACGCCCACAAAAAACGTGAAACCATTTTTGTCATAAGTCGCCTTGGTGTCAAACACCTGGTAGGCATCCAGTTTATCATAACGGTCGTTGTCAACATCATTGCCATCATAACTCGAACCGACGTAGGTACCGGTTGCAGAAAGGGTCAAGCCATGCACGGCCTCCCACTCGACGCCCATGGATCCCTTGTGACGGGGAACCAGCGGCACCGTGTCATCGCTCCCTTCAAATTTTGCATCGGTATAACTGTAGTTGCCCCAGATAAACAAAGAGGGCTTGGGGTACCACTTCAAATCCGTTTCAATACCCTTTCGAACCGTCTTGCGATCATAATTGCGGTTGATTTCACTATAATATATTTCATCATCGATAGCGATCTTAAAAACGGTGACGGCGGCTTCCATATGACCACCCACTTGCATTCGCCCGCCCGCTTCCACCTGGGTTCCCTCCTGGGGTTTCAGACCTGATTCCGCCTCGGCAAGCTCATCAACATTGGGAACCCTGAAATGAGTGGCATAGTTCGCATACATGGTCAGCCCGGATGACAAACGGTATGTCAAACCCGCATCGTATGCCGTGTTCCGCCAATCGAAGTGATCCGTGTCGCCATTGACCCAGCGCTGAACCGACCCAAAGGTAAGCTGATCATCCGTGCGGAATTTCCCATCGACCTGGTTCACCCGGTAGCCCCACTGAAAGTTTGCCTTTTTGGACAAAGCCAAGTGGTTGTTGGTAAAAATACCCGTCGAGGTCATCTGGCTGTTCTGCCTTTGGTTCCCGGATTTTTCTTCCCGTACATAATCGGTGAAGTACCGATCCATACCGAGCTGAAAGGTATGCGTCCGTTCAAAAAGAGAATAGCCCTTGTCATAGAGCAGTGTTATGGTGTTTGACTTTTCCTCGATCTCGTCTGTCTGGTCGGATTTCGTCAACAGGGGGCTGTAACCCAGGATATATTGATTGTCCCGTGAGCGGTATCCCAGATCCAGTGTCAGGGATCCCCAGCGATCCGTTTCAACATCGAATCCACCGGAAATCCGTTTATCGGTGGTTGTGCCGTCGTCTCCGGGAAAATCAGTTTTTGTGCGGTCACTGCTGGAGTCGGCATCCTGTTTCCCCACGGGCCCCGGTAGTCCATATTCATCTTTGTGGTAAGCCCCGGACAGATTCAAGGTGATCATATCCGTGAGAAAATAGTCAAAGACACCGCCCACATCCTTTTTCATCAAGTCGCCGTTATCCCGGTAGCCATCGGAATCAAAATACCCGGCCGAGAGATGAAACCCCATGTCATGGACGCTGCCACTCATACCGGCCCGTGCATCTTTTGTGTCATAACTGCCATAAGCGGCATAAAGCCGCTTTTCGGTCTGAGGGGTTCCCTTGCGGGTCACGATATTAATCACACCGCCAACCGCACCGCTGCCGTATATAACCGATCCAGCCCCCCGAACAATTTCGATGCGCTCGATCATCTCCAACGGTATGCTGGAATAATCGACACCGGACATGTCCGATGAGTTCATGCGGATGCCGTCCACCATGACAATGACACCACTGGCCGCGGTTGCCCCCATACCACGGATGTCGATAACCGCCTGTTTGTCACTGCCGAAAAGACTACGCAGATTGATACCGGCCTCACGGTTCAGCAGGTCGACAACATTCTTACTGGGGGCCTGTTCGATGTCTTCCCGGGTAACCACGGTGATGTTTCTGGGTACGGTATTGACGGTTTCTTCCATGGCACTGGCGGTCACCACGATTTCATCCAACTCGAAACGCGACGGGGTTTCCTCTGTCTCGTTGTCCGGGCTCTCTTCCAGGGTATCTTGTGCGTACACCAAGGGGACATTGCTGATTTGCAATACGAGGATAAGCAGGCCCACAAAGATAATGCTGAGAAAGCTTTTTATTTTTTTATGCC
>JASJGV010000210.1:0-5809 GCA_033791325.1 Desulfobacterales bacterium
TAGCCCGGGCCCTCAACGACGAATTTAAACTGAATTATTCCATTGAACAGATCAACCATGTGGGCTGGGAAGGTGAATTTGCCTATCACGGTATTCCAAGCGGTGTAGACAATACGGCCTCGACCTATGGCGGTTTGATAAGATACTGGATAAAGAATGAGGAAAAACACTTCGAGCAGATCAAAGTGGAAAAGCCGATCCGGTTGGTATTGGGAAACAGTGGCATAACGGCCGACACCTCCAAAATGGACATATATACCGACCGGGAATTGGAACGAGACCCTGATTTGTTTAATTCGCGTCTGGACACCATCCGGCGTCAGGGAGAGGAGATGAAGACGGCGTTCGAAACAAGTAATCTCAAAAAAGTGGGTGAAATCATGACGGCCAACCACAAGATCCTGATTGACATGGACCTTTCCCATGAAATCCTGGTGGGCCTCTGTGAGCGGGCTATTTCACTGGGCGCTTTTGGCGCCAAAGTGACCGGCGGCGGACGGGGTGGCTACATGTCTTCGATCGTACCTGACAAAGAGACCCAGGAGAAGGTGGCGGCATCTTTTATAGCGGATGGGTATCAGACCATTAAGGCACAGATCGGATAAATTTGTCCTCGAGAACAGGGTCGTTAACGGTGTTGCTGGGCCAGTTCTCCATTTATCAGCATCCTGGTGACTCTGGTAGTGCCCGTCCGATTGAAAAAATTTGACCGGACCCTGGAGGAGGCGGCTATGAATCTAACGCCAACCGCTTTGAGGTGACCTGGCATATCACCCTGAAATTTCTGCGTCCCGCCATTATCGGCGCCGGTGTTGTGGCCTTTCTCATGTCCTTCGAGAATTTTAACACCACCCTCTTCCTGGTGGGTTCGGATGCCACCCTGCCTATCAATCTCTATCTTCAGGTTCGGGACGGCAGCACACCGGTAATCAATGCCATCTCGTTTCTTTTGATCGTCGGTACATCCATGGCGGCGGTTGCCAATCTTTATTTCAGCAAAAAAGAAAGGTGAAACGATAAAACCAGTTTTACTTTTCTTTTTTAATCAAGAAAGGCATTCACCGCGGCATAGGCTGTGGCAATGGCCAGGCCCGAACCGCACTTCTGGCGTATCCAATCCTGATGAGCCAGGATCGATCCGGCGGCGAAAAGTTTTTCATGGGCGGCTTTTCCCGACCGGTCCAGGGGCCGAAACCGGTCATCGGTTTCAAGGCCGGCTCGGTTAACAGGATGTCCGGCAGGGTCAAGAAATTCATAATTATGCCACGCACTCCTTTTGTCCGGCTGATGTACCGGCAGGTTGAAAATGGACTCGCGGATCTGCTTGCGGTCCGCAGACAGCCCTTTTCCCAGAAAACGTCCACTCGCCAGCACGACTCCCCTTGTTTTAATGAGGGTTTCCGGTGACTTATCGCCAATTTGTACAATAAATTCCTTTCCTTTCACCTGAACACCCAGGACATGTTTCTGAAAAAACCGTCGAATACCTTTTGCCGAAAGGTTCGATTCAAAAGTCTCCTTGAGACGAAGTCCCGGTATGGAGGGGGGCATGGTGGGAATCTCAAACATGGGGATACCCACAAGCTTTTCAATGTCCGACAGAATCCTGTGGGCACCCTGTATACCAAAAACAGCGGGCATTCCCAGGAAACGGGCGTTCTTTAAATACGGCCGAAGTTCGTCCGCCAGAGCTTTGCGGTTCTGGGGAACTGCCAGGGATCTGGCCAGGGGCTCAAGATACACCTCGCCCTGATTTACCGGGCCGGGAAACGAAATGGTTGCGTGATCCAGGCCGGGCCAGAACGACTTGAATGATGCGACAATCTGGCGTGCGCTGAATCCCTTGAGATTTTTGATATCGACAATGAGACAGGGCGCCTTTGTTTCGAGCGCCCGGACACCGTTCCACATGGTTCGGGGGACAAAATATGTGGGTTTGACGGTGCCGGCAGGTGTTAAAACAAGTGCATTTTGTTTTTCGTGCCGAACATAAGCGAGCCCGGATGCGTTTAAAAACGCGATCAATTCTTCACTGGCATCGTGAATGATTGTCGGTGGAATCTTGGCATAAGGATGGTCCGGAACATCCCGGCACAGGTTTTCGATACTATCCCAGGGATTTTTTCTGATGATTCCAGACCCCACCGGATGGACACCCATAAGGTCCATCAGCCCACTGGCAAAGATGATTTCACTGGTGTTACCGACCTGTACTGTATCGATATTTCTGTTGCCTGCAAAAAGTGACGCCGCCATACCCGCCATGCCGGCGCCGATGATCACCAGGTCACAATCTATGTTGAGGGTTTCAGTCATTGATTTCCACACCAAAGAACCCACAGTAAAGCGCTTCCTTGAGTTCGGCCTGAATAAGAGAGGTGTCCCAAAGAAGCGGTCTTTCCCCTCGCCATCTTTCGGAAACAAAGGCCCGGATATTTTCCAAACCTTCCTTGCCGGTCATTTCATCTATGTCGTAAAGATAGGCTGCAATTCTCTGGGCGCAAAATGTTCCCTGGCAAGTTCCCTTGCCGATTCGGCTTCGTAAACCGAGAGAGACAAGGTCTGGCTTTCCGTTTTGTTCATGGATGGATAGTGCCAGGCTGTTGACAACACTTTTGGGGACCATTTCGCACTCACACAATAAAAGATCTTGAGGGTCATTGTGCTTTATCCACAATTCGGGCGCTATGCCCGGCTTGGTCCATCGGGTCGCAGGATCGGTAGGGAGTGGCTCTGTTTGCGTCACACAAGGTTTGGTCACACCAAGCCTTGCACAGACAAGGTCGGTAGTTTTTTCTGCCATGAGACGATAGGTGGTCAATTTGCCACCCGTGATGGTTGCAAAATTCTCCAGGCCTTCTTTTTCATGGTCTATCAGAGTGAAACTGCGGCTGATGCTCCGCCCTCCCTCTTCCGAGGCTGTTCCAACAAGGGGGCGAACGCCCGCATAGGCACGGATATACCGAATTTTTTCCAGGTCCGGAATCATGGCTGCACCCTCGCCCACGATGGCATCTATTTCACTCACCGTCGGGAAAATTGCATCCAGATTTTCAATCCGGATGGAGGTGGTACCCAGAATAGAGACCGTTCCACCGGGCACCAGGATGTCGGCATTGGAAGATGGGCGCAGACGGTTAATGACACGTCTGGTTAATCGACTATGGGTAACCAGGAGGCTTCCCTTTGAATACAACAGATCGATTTGACACCCTGCAAGGGCTGCGATCTCCTTTGCCCATGCTCCGCAGGCGTTTACAACTTGATCTGCCTCGATCATGAAATGCTCCTGGGTCAGGAGGTTTCTTAGTTCTGTTGCCACGATTCGTCGTTTTATGACTTGAAAACCCACTACCTGGGAGTGGCGAAGGAGTTCACAACCGAGAGTCCTTGCCTGGTGGATATTTTCCATGGAGAGTTTGAAAGGGCCGATGGACGCATCTTGAACCTGGAAGGCCGCGATTGTTTTACTGGAAAGCGCCGGCTCCATTTCGCGGGCGTCTTTTACATCGAGTTCTTCTACCGGGATGTGGCTTTTAGCACATAGATGCGGAAACTCAGCAATATAGGTTTCATCGTCGCCTGCAACAGCAACAAAAAGCCCTCCGGTATCTTCAATACAATCCGGCGCCATTTTTTTTAAGATGCGTCCTTCATCCCGGCATTCTTCTGCCGAAAGTGCGTCGCTGGATACATATCTTGCGCCACTGTGAAGAAGGCCATGGTTGGCCCCGGAAGCACCGGCATTGATGTCGTGTTTTTCCACGATCAGACAATTCACGCCCCGAAGTGCAAGATCCCGGGCGATGCCGGCCCCGGTGACGCCGCCGCCGATAATAAGGACCTGGGTTTTCAGGGTCTTCATTCTATGTGCCCCCGTAATGCTGTTTGATGATATCGAAAAACTATTATCTCATAAAAGCCGGGTACAAAGCAAGGGTCTGGGATATTGATACCGGGACTTGGGCCCTGTGTCGCGGCGCGTGAGTTATCTGATCGCAACGTTGAAGAACCCCGCAGCAAGTTACGAGGTTAGCGCTCGCTATTGCGGTTCAATGAATGACCGGTCATGGTGAGCATATTCACCTTGGCCTGTTGAAAGGAACTCTTCAATTGACAACCAATGGATACTTGGTTTAGAAGAACGGGAATAGGAAACAATTGTTCGAAAGGAATCAGAATGAACGAAAAAGAAGGCATGGCCAGTATTGATCCGGTTCAACTTGGCCAAGACAGCCGATTTAAATTCAGTTGCCACAAAGAGGTGGCCTGCTTTACAAAATGCTGCCGGGAAATCAAAATAACCCTGACACCCTACGACATTCTTCGCTTGAAAAAAAGGCTGGACCTGTCGTCGGAAGAGTTTTTGACCATTTATACCGATATAAATTTGCTGGAGAAAACAGACCTGCCGATGGTTACCCTGAAGCTCATGGAAGACCAGGGGGATGCCTGTCCTTTTGTAAGGGAGGACGGGTGCATTGTCTATCAAGATCGGCCCACCACTTGTCGTTATTACCCTCTGGGGGTTGCTTCCCTCAGCCATAAGGAAGGTGCGGACAGTGAGGGGTTTTATTTTTTTGTGAATGAACCGCACTGTCTGGGGTTTGAAGAAGAAAAGACTTGGACGGTCAAAGAATGGCGCCAGGATCAGGGTGTTGATATTTATGATGAAGTCAACAAAAAATGGACAGACCTGGTGGTTAGAAAGCGGTCTTTTCCTCCAAATATCAAGCTGACCGACCAGGCAAAGAAAATGTTCTTTATGATCAGCTATAATATCGACAAGTTCAGACAGTTTGTTTTCGAGAGTTCATTTCTGGAACGTTTCGATATCGACGAAAAAACGATCCAGAAAATCAAGGATGATGATGTGGCACTTCTTAACTTCGGCATCGACTGGGTAAGAGAGATCCTTTTCAAGCAGACAGCCCCGGAGGACCAGGCGGCGGCGTTTGCCGGTAAAAAGGAATAAAAAACTCAGTTTAAAAAGATTAATATCAAAACAATAAAAAGCCCCTTCTTTATCTTTGAAAGAAGGGGCTTTTTCTGTTTATTGGGTTGTATAATGTAAGCCATCAAGGAACACAGGGTTGCTTAAGCGCTCGTCGATATCAACACTGAAAAATTCGGACAAGGGTTGAAATATTTCCGGATTGTTCCGTTGAACTTTTTTGGCTACGGCAAGAACCTTCTGGATACCGTTCAGGGACATTTTTCCCAACGGTTGTCGGCAGCCGCCCACCGGCATGCCCAGAATGGCCATGAGTGTTTTTACCCCAAGGGGATTTCTGGCCCGGCAGGTGACACCACCATAGGGCGTATTTTCTTCGGTGACGACGGTCACAAGTGCAAACAATGGATCGAGGGCATTTTTCAGTTTTAACGCTTCAGCATCATCGCCGTCATTCAAATATCGAACCATATCGGCAATGGCGCGTGGGGCTATATTCGTTATCACGGAGATTACACCCCCTGCCTGGACAAGTGGGTCTGTCATCATTTGAAATGTCATACTATCGTCTCCAGACAAAATCAGATAGTCTGCTCCGCAACATTCCCGTGTGCGTTTCATGTTGTCGATATTGGCCGTGGCTTCTTTAACGGTATTGACGTTTGGGTACTCCTTGAAAAGAATGCCCAGGTCTTCCGGAAAAAGCTGCGCACCGGTTCTGCCTGGGATGATGTATGGAATGATGGTTACGTCAGAGAATTTTTCAGCAATGGGAGCGATGTATTCTTTTCGTATTTCCAGGGAGCTGGGCCCATTGTAATAGGGGTCCACCAGAAGCACCGCATCCGCGCCGGC
>JASJGV010000211.1:0-5421 GCA_033791325.1 Desulfobacterales bacterium
CCGGACACCCCTCAGACAGGGCAGCCAGTCCGATAGGGACTCTGCCTGATGTTTGATATAGTGGGCTGTATTTTGTGTCGTATAATTGGGCCATGGATCCATGTGCGCACCGGTGGCAATTTCACCTTTCAGTGTCTGATTGGCGTAGCAGTGGTAGGCGCCGGAAGATACCACATGGTTGAGCAGCGGTTTCAGAGGTTGGGTGACCATGGCCTGGATGGTTAGCACGCTGATGGGAAGCTTGATACCCAGCATATGATTGATGACACCTGCGCTGTAAGCGCCGGCGGATACCAGCACCTTGGGGGTGTTAATGTGGCCGCGGTTGGTGGAGATACCCGTGATTTTGCCACCCTCCGTGTGGATGGCGGTAGCCTCTGTCTGCTGATGGATATGGACACCATGCTTGGCACATCCCTTGGCCAATCCCCATACAACGGCATCATGGCGAACAATACCCCCGGGAGGATGATACATGGCGCCTTGTATGGGGAAGGTGATGTCTTCTGAGATGTTCAGTGCAGGTACCATTTCTTTGGCTTGCTTGGCATCGATCAGGTGGCTTTCCACACCGTGAAACTGCGCCGTGGCGATGGTCATGCGGGCGGCTTTCATGGCAGCTTCACTATGCATCAGGTTCAGATTCCCACAGTTGTTGAACATTAAATTGAAATCAAGTTCCTTGGTAAGTACCGGCCAGAGGTCAAGGGCTTCTTTGTAGAGCGGGACATTATGTTGTGTGCGCTGGTTCGCACGCACGATGGCGGTGTTTCTTCCGGCCCCGCCAAACCCGATGTATCGTTTTTCGATGATGGCCACGTCCGTAATACCGTGGTCCCGGGCCAGGTAATAGGCCGTGGCAAGACCATGCAGCCCACCACCAATGATCACCGCCTCATAACTGGGTTTTAATCGGGGCTGCTTTCCCCACAGGGGTTTATGTTTAGAAAACATCATCGGTTCTCCTTTTTGGTGTCGCGTCATCTTGCGATGGGTGGTTATGGTGTTTTATAAAAGATTCATTAGCACTATGCCAATGTAAGAAAACATGTCAAGAAAAAAAGAAAACGTGTCTATAATTATTTCAAAAGCAATTGACATCTTTTGTTGGGTGTGGTTATTTTCTTTTATATCTTTATGGTTAGGGGTCTTTAATACCAATGAAAGAAACATTTCATTTATATGCCTGAACAATATATGATGAAAGAAAATCAATCGCACCCAGTTATTAAGCAAATTATGATGCATCTGGCGTCCTTGACACCCAAGGGGCGAATTCTGGGAAAATATATCTTGCAGTATCCGCGCAAAGCGGTGTTCATGACCACCAGGGAACTTGCCGAAACCTGTGACGTCAGTGAAGCGACGGTGGTTAGATTTGTCAGCCAGCTGGGATATGGTGCCTATGGGGAATTTCTGCAGGCCTTACGGGATTTTGTCGACACTGGGTTGACCTTGCAGGACCGGGTTGATCTTCCGGGAATGAAATCACCGGGAACCGACCGATTTCACAGGGTCGTGTTTGATGAGATGAGCAAATTAAAGCAGTTCTACGAATCCATAGACATGAACACCATGCAGACGTTTCTGGAAGCCATAGCGGAAAGCCCCTGGGTTTACGTTGTCGGATCCCGTCTTTCCTATACCTTTGCCTATTATTTGGGCTGGTCTCTGACCAAGGTGCGCAAGGGGGTGCAAATTTTGAATGGCAGCGACAGCACAGCCATCGACTGGCTTACCAATGCCCCTGCCGACAGCCTGATTGTGATGATCGCTACCTCGCGGTATCCCAATGAATTGATCAAGCTGGGTAAAGTGGCAAGGCGCCTGGGGCATCGACTTCTGGTTATCGCAGACAGCACACTTTGTCCCCTGATTCAATTTGCTCATACCTCTTTGGTTGCCCCATCAAAATCGATTCCGCTCATCGGCAACCCAAGCACGATTACCTGTATAGCCAACTATCTGGTGTTGGAACTGGCCAGTCTCCAGGACAATCGTTTCAGTTTACATCAAGAAAAATTGGAGCAGGTTTATCTGGAGAATGATATTCTGTTTAATTTGCCTATGGAAGATTTTGACCAATAGATATCCTAATAAGCAGGAATGGAAGGAGTCATCATGAAAAAACATGCTAGAGTCGTTGTGATTGGCGGTGGCGCCATCGGTGTCAGCGTGACCTATCATCTTGCAAAATACGGATGGCAGGATGTGGCTTTGATCGAAAAGCACGAACTGACCTCAGGCTCAACCTGGATGGCTGCAGGGAACTGCTCGTTTTTTCATGGCAATTATTATTGTACCCAGGTCAACATGAAAAGCATTGAATTATACCAGCAGCTGGAAAAGGAGACCGGGCAGTCTGTCGGCTGGCATACCACCGGTTCCATAAGGACGGCTGATAACCCAGGGCGGATGGAAGAACTTGGATACATATACAGCATGAACCGCTGTTTGGGATTGGATGTAAACTGGGTGACTCCGGAAGACATGACGAAAATGCATCCACTGATCAATGCGGAGGGTTTTATTGGAGGTCTTTACTGGCCTGATGACGGGGATGTCGATCCCAATGGCATCACCATGGCCATGAGTATCGGAGCTAAAAAATTTGGAGCGGAGATCAATACTCACACCCGTGTGACCGGCATCGAGCAGACCGCTTCCGGCGAATGGCTGGTGCACACCGACAAGGGTGATATCACGTGTGAAATTGTGGTCAACGCTGCCGGTCTCTGGGCACCGCAGGTTGCTAAAATGGTGGGCATGGAGATTCCCTCCATCGCGGGTGAGCATACCCATATTTTATTCGAAACAATTCATGCCGTGGAAGAGCGGGACAGTTATCTACCCCTGGTGCGTGATCCCGACCGCTCCATTTACATCCGCCAGGAGATGGACAGCCTGATCCTGGGTCTTTACGAAAGTAAGGTCAAGCAGTGGCACCCCGAAGGCGTACCCTGGGATTATGCCCAGAACGAGCTGCAACCGGACATCGATCATATCGCGGACTTTATCGAAAATGGCATCTATCGTTTTCCCATTATGGGTGAAACCGGTTTCAAGCATGTCACCGATGGTCCCATCACCTACACCCCCAATGGAGATCCTCTGGTGGGCCCGGCGTATCCGCTCAAAAACTTCTTTCACGCCTGTGGCTACAGCTTTGGCATTACCCAGGCAGGGGGCATCGGTCACTACCTGGCAGGCTGGATCATGGAAGGCGAGCCAGAAATCGATTTGTGGCCGGTAGACAGCCGACGGTATGGATCCTCTGTAAACTGGGCCTACAATCACGAAAAGATCGAAGACACCTATCCACGGCTTTATGCCATTATCTGCCCCAATGATTGGCGGGATGCCGCCCGTCCCAACCGGACCAGCCCCATCTACGAATACCAGAAGCAGGCCGGGGCTGTTTTTGGCGATTATTACGGGTGGGAATGTCCTAACTATTTTACCCAGGCAAAGGCGGACAAAAGGGAGAATCCCGGTTGGACACGCAACAATACCTTTTCCTATGTGGCAGATGAATGCCGCCACGTAATGAATAACGTGGGTTTACTGGATTTGTCACGCTTTGCCAAGACAAGAATCAGTGGACCTGGCGCGGAAAAATGGTTGAATCACATGACATGCCAGAGGGTCCCACTGAAAGAGGGCCGGGTTGCATTGAGCCCCATGTTGGACCCCAATGGCAACTTCAAATCTGATATGACCATCACCAAAACTGGATCGGACGAATACTTCTGTGTGACCGCCAGCTTGGGCAAGCGGCATGACCAGCACTGGCTGATGCAGAATTTGCCCGGAGATGGTTCGGTGGAAATGACGGATATGACCTATCAGCTGGGATGTCTGGTCGTGGCCGGCCCCAAAAGCCGCGGATTGCTTCAGGCTGTTTGTTACGGTGACCTTTCCGATGATGCGTTTCCCTTTGGAACCAGCCGGGAAATTTATGTGGGCCGAGTCAAGTGCCGCATTAACCGCATGACCTATGTGGGAGAGTTGGGTTATGAAATCTTTCATCCCATCGAGCAGCAAATTTCGATTTACAAAACATTGATTGACGCTGGAGATGCTTTTGATCTGCGGATGTTTGGTATGTATGCCATGGATTCCATGCGGCTGGAAAAAGGCTATCTGGCCTGGAAAAGTGAAATGAATGTCCATCACACCCCCCTGGAAACACCTGTTGCCTGGACCGTCAAATGGGATAAAGATTTCATCGGGAAAAGCGGTCTGGAAAAACAAAAGGCCGCCGGAGTATCCCGGCAGCTGGTATGTATGACGGTGGCATCAGAGGATGCAGATCCATGGGGTTACAACCCCATCCTTAACGGTGACGAGATGGTGGGTATGACATCTTCCGGGGGATATGGTCACCGCATGAAAAAAAGCATTGCCCTGGGATATGTGCCGCCGGAGCTGGCAACACCCGGTACACCTCTGACGGTCGAAGTTCTGGGGAAGAAGCTGCCGGCCCAGGTCGTGGCCATGCCCTTGTACGACCCGGAAAACAATCGCATGAAATCTTAATTTATTTATTGGAAAGGTTTGTTGATGCGGAAACGTAATAAGAAGCTCATCAAGCTTTTTGATGAAGCGGTTTTCTCTGAAAAGGAATACAATTTTCAGCGTGCGAAGCATTCTTACCAGGAAGTCGTAGCGCTGCATCAAAACAGTCCTGAGGCGGATATCGCCAGAGAAAGGATCCGCGACATGAATGCCCTTTTAATAGAGAAAGGGATCTACCAGCGGATACACGATAACGCCAAGAGAATACTGACTGAAATTGGTATGGATATATCGGCAAGCCCTGTCTTGATGGCGCTTCTCCTTGAGGCCGATGCCATCGATACCAAGAGTGAAAATGCGCTGTTCGTTCCCATCAAGGCGGATTACCTGGAAACCTGCCTGGAAGCGGTACCCAGGGAAATGCCGCAAGATCCCGGTGAAAACGCTTTTGGAACCGGGGCTACCCCGCCATTTCTCCTGCGTCCTGGAAGAGACGATCTTGCCCCTGCCAATCGAGGAGAATTTGAAGAGATCGTCAAAACCGCCACAGAATATTCAGACACCCTGGGCATCTTCAGTATTCCTGTAGCAACGGATAAGTCTATTTCTGTTTATGAGAGCTCCCAGTTGATGGAAGCAAATTTTCCGGATCTCAAGATGACTTATACCCGCAATATGTCAGATCAAGAGGCGGCATATTTCAGGGGCAGAGATGACTGGATGGACGGTACCAGCCTGATAACATCCATGACGTTTATGCCCAACATGGTGGGGCCCTTTATTCGCAGCATCAAGACCGGCAAAAACCTGCTGCTGCTGGATCTCACCATTGCCGGGGCGTCGGGGGCGGCCCGCCCCGCAGCCCGGGTGGGCCCGATCCATGCACCGGTGGGGGTCATGAGT
>JASJGV010000212.1:0-4493 GCA_033791325.1 Desulfobacterales bacterium
TGCATTAGGGGAAGTTAATGTTGCCGAAAGCGACAAGGAAAACAACCTGATCAAAGAGGTTTCTGAGGCTGAATTACTCATCACCTGCTACGCTCAGATTACCAACAGGATAATTGAGGCGGGAAAAAACCTGAAAGCCATATTGAAATGGGGTGTTGGCCTTGACTCAATAGATATCAAAACCGCCACTGATCGCCGAATCCCTGTGTGCCATTGTCCCAATTATGGGTCCGGTACTATTGCAGATCATGCCTTTGCCATGATGATTGCATTGGCACGCAAACTGGTGCCCCTGGTTAATACAACCAAAATAAATGGATGGCTCTGGCCCGACATATCCCGTGATTGGGCGGGCACGGATTTGGAAGGAAAAACCATAGGCCTGGTTGGCTTTGGACGTATCGCCAGAAAGATGGCGAAGCGTTGTACCGGCTTTGATATGAAAATCAAGGCATATGATCCTAGATTAAAAACCATTCCCGCTGAATGGCAGAATGTGGAGCTGACCACCCTGGAAGATATGTTATGCACCGCAGATTTTGTCTCCGTTCACGCAGTACTAAACCATGATAATAGAGACCTCATTGGCAATAAAGAGCTCGCCCTGATGAAACCGACAGCATTTATAATAAATACAGCTCGAGGTGCCCTGATACAGGAAGAAGCATTGATCAATGCACTTCGTCGAAAAAGAATAGCTGGCGCTGCGATTGATGTTTTTGATTCTGAACCCATTGATGCTTCACACTCTTTTTATGAAATGGATAATGTTCTGGTAACGCCGCATTTTGCTTATTATACGACTGAGGCTGATGCCAGACTTGATAGGGAATGCTATTATTCAGCCAAGCGTATTCTAAGTAACAAAACACTTGTAAATGTAAAAAATGGAGATGCATTAGCAGCCCTGGGTGAACCCGTACGCTGGTTTCCTTATGGTGAGCTTCCTTCTGCACTGGATTAATTATAGAGATATTATTCGGGATAAATACCTGACGATGGTGAAGTTTTTGAGATAACTTTCAGGCTGAGGCGTAAAGTTTCTCCAGCACCTTGGCCGGATGATCCGCCGCCTTGGCAACCTTTGCCCAGTGTTTACGGATCTTGCCGTCAGGACCGATCCACACGGTAGAGCGGATCACCCCCATAACCACCTTTCCGTACATCTTTTTTTCACCGAAAGCCCCGTATTTTTCCATCACCTTCTTATCCGGGTCACACAACAAGGCAAAGGGTATGTCATGGTCTGCAATAAACGTTTGGTGAGATGTTTCTGCATCCGGCGAAACACCCAGGATTACCGTATTCAGTTTTTTAAATTGACCATACAGGTCACGAAAGCCGTTGGCTTCCTTGATTCACCCGGAAGTGTTGTCTTTGGGGTAAAAATACAGGATCACATGCTTGCCTTTAAAGTCCCTCAGGGAAACCCTGTGGCCGTCTGCATCCGGCAGTGTAAAATCCGGTGCTGCTTTACCTTCTTGAATTGCCATTGAATCCTCCTGGCTTTATTAAAAGAACTGGTTTGATCCCTCTAACGAATAGCACGCTCGGCAGCATCCACAGCGGCTTGGGCATTCAGAATCACCCTGTATGCCCCCCCGTTTGAGAATATACTCATCCTGCGGGCAACCACCGTAAAGGTCTGAAAACCCAGTGTAGAATTAGGGATATACTTGGCTAATTAAGCTTTTTTTTTCTCTTACGCCGATATGTCTAATTAGTTTATTGTGTGGCCAACAAAACAAAAAGCGATGTACGGTACCTCAATGGTTTTGATGCTCGATATGAATCAGATCCATATTTTCAAACAAGAATCCGGGAAATCATTGTAATTGAAGATCCTCGCAGCAAGCTACAGGGTTAGCGCTCGCTGTTTCGGTTCACGATACCATCAAAAAACGGGGCTCCCGTCGAACGGAAGCCCCGAATTATTGGTGATTTTATCTAATCGGCAGTTACTGCAAAAAGTGGCCGCCGTCCATCCATTTGCATTGGCGCTCACCGGCTAAAATTTGTACATGGCCATCACGGCGCCAAAAAGCAGGCCTTCATCTCCTTCTTCCACGACAGGACTGTCATCACTAGCATCGCCGAGCAATTGGGTATAGCTGACAATACCCCTGGCGCTCCAGATTTCGTTAAATATCCAGTTCAAGCCCAGGTTAATACCGACATCTTTGATACCTGCGTCCGCATTGTAGCGGTCCAGACCGCTGCGCTTATCATCGCTGTTACTGACACCAAAATAGGTTTGCATATAGTCCTCGTCAGCATAGGTAGCTGAGGCCCCGATGGAAAGGGACACGCGTTTATCTATGACCCAGTTGTAGCCGCCTTTCAACTTGTAATACCACCCATCATGGGCATCGCCCATATCAGACAAAAGTTCCATGGAAACAAACCATTTATTGTACACAAGGCCCCCAAAGATACCCAACTCGCTGGCAGCGTCCACTTTTCTCATTTTATCTACGGCGTCGTTTTTCACATCGTTACGAGACCCACGATAATTGGCCACCGGCCCCAGTTGCCACATGCTGTCGGGAACCAGATCGGCCCTGAGATTCAACCCCAATAATTTCATAGACATCCCGTTGTCGAATTTAATATCGGCAGCTGGGACTGGAACCACTTTGTAGTCTTCTGAGCCTTCATAGTCAGGGGCGATTCCGATACCGCCACCTGCAGATATATCTGCAGCCTGTACTGCAGGTGCTATCAAGCATATGACTGCCACCAGCATTAAAAGTTTTTTTCCTGCCTTCATCTGTACTTCTCCTTTTATTGGTTTATTAATGTTTTCTGTTGGTAGTATCCGGTGTGAGTGCCTGTGAAAGGAACATATTTCGAACAAAGTAATGTTAAAAGCTACAGAGTCAAATCGATTTTCAGCCGTTTTTTCATTTTGGCGACCAGAACACAGGTCGATACAGGAATCCAGATGTATACTTTTTCAAGTTATATTTACATGTCATAAATATTGTTTTTTTGCAAATTGTTTGAACCACGGGCCAGGCTGTCGGTTAATTTTGTTTTTCCCACTCTTGATATTTCCACCACTCTCGCCATTGTTTAAATTCTTCGTATTCCGGTGTTCCTGTGGCCGACTTCTTCCAAAGCAACCATTGCTGGTAATCTTTAAATTCTTCATAGTCGGATGAAGCTGCGGTTTGTTCCATGTCGGTCGATGGGGTCGCTAACGATTGGGAAGAGGATGTAGATGGCAAACTCTCCTGATTTGAATCGTACAGTACCGCCCCATCTGAACCCGTGGTGAATAAACCGGGTCCTCTGGGAATTTCATCGGTCTGGGGAGGATCAAACGGTTTACCGGCACAACCCCAAACACCCATGATCACTATGGACACCAGCAAAACCATGCGGATAAGTATATTACCTACTTTCATAAGAAGTCACCGTGAAATGATGTTAGAAGGCATCTCAAAATAGGATTCTGGCTCAAAGCCAAGACGGGATCAAGTTTCAACCCGCAGAAATACTAAAGTATTTTGAGGACTTGAACCGCAACAGCGAGCGCATTCCCCGTGGATTCTGCCGAACGGCAGAACATTCCCCGCTGCTTGCGGCGGGGAGCTTCAAACGGGAACGCAACGCAGGATTTTGGCCAAAAAACATTTTTGAGATAGCTTTTAGAATTTAACACGTGTACCAGCCATGACCTGACGAACATCCTCTATATTTGACGTACCATCACGGTCAAGTGCGTACGTACGATAAGTACCGTAGAATTCAACCCCATTCCAAGGTTTGATCACATAAGCCAACCCGTAGTTTTTCGATTTGTCCTTATCTTGATCCAGGTCTTCCGTCATACCATATTCAACGGCAAAGGCGTGGATGTCGAATTTGTAACCCAGTTTACCGTAGTAGTTGAAAGGGTCGGTGCTTGTATCTTCAATGTTACGTGATCCGGAAGATACCGTCAGGTTAATACCCGAGGTGTGCAACCAGGACACCGATCCGCCAACCTGGGTGTATTCAGGATCCGCACGTTTGTTGGCATTTACCCATCCAATGGCCGCGGTAATTTTTCCCAAGCCATCGAAATCCCCCGAATAACGTGCTGCCAGTTCATAGGCATCACCGTTGGTACCACTGACTGACAGTGTAGCGCCTCCAAACGTGGGCGTGTCGTATCGCACGCGATCGTTGCGGCTTAACCCGTCAAAATTGGACCGCGTACTACCAATGGTGGCAATTGGCGTATCGTCATTGTCCCGAAAATTGATACTCCCGGCTGTATCATTAACTCCCGAGTACATGATTACACCGGTACCGGACAAGTCCTCCTCGGAGGTCCCGTTGGCCGCACCATCACCCTGGCCAATAGAAACCTTGCCGAAAGGCACTACAAAATAAGCCTCCAATTTTCGATCATTAAACTCGGATGTACCATCATTATCTTGTCCGACATCCACCTTATTGGATGCGTTGGATTGATACTCATTTTCCCAAACCACACCCACCTT
>JASJGV010000213.1:0-4189 GCA_033791325.1 Desulfobacterales bacterium
GACGCGCATCGTGACTACGGCCGGTCTTACTACTTCGATGTAAGAGTTGCTTTTTAATCAGGTCCGGAACCGCCGGGGGGCCTAAGCGCCCCCCCATGTTTAAACCAAAAAAAAATAATTAAAAACCCCCCCCAACAAATACACGAATAAACCCCAAACAAAAAAGGTGTTACACCCAAAGAATCTGCCGTGAAAAAGCCGGCCGTAACGGAAAAAACGACCAGGACCGATACCAAGAAAGAAGCACCAAAAATGACAGCCCACGCCCCGGTCAAACAAACGCCCACGGCCCGGATTGATGAGAAACCCTTGCCCAAAAAAGAGACACCGTGCTCGGCCACACCGGCTTCTACCGACTACCTGCCGCCACCGGATACAAAACCGGCCGATCCTGCTGAAAAAATATTGTATTTCGGTGTCGCCGGGCTTGCCTTTCTGGTACTCATCGTGATTATTGCCAGTTGGATGAACACACGTCACTATTATGTCAAGCCCGGTAAAGACACCGTGGATATCCGGCAGGGCAAATTTGCGCCCAAAGGTACCAAGCACCTCATCAGCTTTCCGGGCCTGCAGTTGGCAAAACCCATCAAAGACAGCTATACCGCCAACGAAGTCTTCCCGATTATCTACCAGTACTATCTTGACAAAGCAGATATGCTCCTTGATGTCCCCGGCATGCCTGATTTCGACGGGGTAAAAGAATATCTCAACAAGTCCCTTGCTTATGCAACCACCCGGGTGATGAAAACGCTCGTCAAGAGTCGTCTCGACGCCATCAACCTCATGGTGCTGCTGTACAAGGCTGATGTTGCCGCCGGCAAAGACAACCCGGAGGACCTGAAGGCAGCCAGGAGCTACCTCAAAGAGGCTCTTACCTATCAGGCGGATGAACTGGAATCGGCGCGGATCAAACAGAAACTTGATGCTGTCAAGATTAAACTGGAAAAGCTAAATTCTGCGACTGCCAAAACACCCGAAGGTGAAAAAAACAAAAATCAGCAATAAAATCGTAGATGGATCTTAATCTATAATTTGAATTCCCCGCTGCAAGCAGCGGGGAATTCAAATTTAATGACCACATCGTGCTGAACCTTTATCCACCATGAAATTCAAGCAAATCATCAGCGCATGTATCTGCCGCTGGATATATGCTCCGTTTATATTACTGGTCATGATCCCGATGATTGCCCAGGGTATCGAGACCTTTCCCAAGCCGGGGTGGCAGGACCGCCCGAACCCCATCGCCGGCAGCGATGCCGTGACCGGAGGCGAAATCGCCATCTTCGCCGGACAATACCCTAAAAGCCTCAACTACTATCTCGACAACAACAGCTTTACAGTGGAAGTTTTTGGAGCCATGTTCGAGACATTGCTCTCCATGCATCCCCTCACCCTTGATTACGAACCCGGCCTGGCAGAAAAATGGACGATCTCCGATGACAAGAAAACATTCGGTTTTTCGATCCATAAAAATGCCCGCTGGGGTGACGGCCGCCCCATC
Organism: Desulfobacterales bacterium; assembly: GCA_033791325.1. Classification (GTDB taxonomy): domain Bacteria; phylum Desulfobacterota; class Desulfobacteria; order Desulfobacterales; family B30-G6; genus B30-G6. The sequence goes on from JASJGV010000213.1 coordinate 1,505, forward strand.
ACTGCCCATGATGTCAAGTGGACATTTGATACAATTCTGGACCCGAAAAACCTGACCGGGCCCCATAAGGTCAGTCTCGAGCGATTTTCATCCCCCACGGTATTGGACGACCACACCATTCGTTTCCAGGCCAAAGATGTTCACTGGATGAATCTGGGTGCCGTGGGTGGATTCAACATTTTACCCAAACATGTGTTTGAAGGAAAAGATTTTAACAAAATCAACTTTGAGTTCCCTGTCGTCTCCGGTCCTTATAAAATCGGCATCATTAATGAAGGTATTTTTCTAACACTGGAACGTCGTGAAGACTGGTGGAACGGCAATGCGCGAAGTTCACAGGGCACCGGAAACTTTCAAACCATGAAATTCAGGTTCTACGCGGAAAGGGAGAATGCTTTCGAAGCGTTTAAAAAGGGACAGTTCGATCTGTACCCCATTTACACATCCCGGATCTGGATCAATGAAACCAAGGGCGAAAAGTTTTCCAACGACTGGATCGTGAAGCAAAAAATCTACAACCAGGATCCTGTTGGTTTCCAGGGCTTTGCCATGAATATGCGCAAACCGCCCTTTGATGACATCCGGGTTCGTATCGCCATGGCCCATCTTCTGGATCGCCCCAAAATGAACAGCACCCTCATGTACAGCCAGTACTTTCTGCATCGCTCCTACTTTGAAGATCTATATGATAAAAAACACCCCTGCCCTAACCGGTTGATCGAATTTGACAAGGCAAGAGCCAGAGATCTGCTGAAACAGGCCGGTTGGACAGTAAACCCGGCCACGGGTATTTTAGAGAAAAATAATGTGAAGTTCTCCTTTAAGTTCCTGACCCGACAGGCATCCACGGACAAGTTTCTGGCCATTTACGCGGAAGATTTAAAAGATGTGGGTATCGAACTGATCATCGACAGAAAAGACTGGGCCGCCTGGGCCAAAGATATGGATGAGTTCAATTATGAAATGACATGGGCCGCGTGGGGATCCGGTGTCTTCAAAAACCCGGAAAGCATGTGGTCGTCCAAAGAAGCGGAGAGAAAAAGCGGCAACAACATCACGGGATTCAAGAACGTTACCGTAGACTCCCTGATTGAAAAGCAGAAAAGTATTTTTAAGATTCAGGAGCGCAACGCCATATACAGGCAGATAGATCAGATGATTTACGATGCGCATCCTTATGTACTTTTGTGGAATATCAACTATACGCGACTCCTGTACTGGAATAAGTTCGGCACACCCGATACGGTTCTATCCAAATATGGTGACGAGACCAGTGCGTACTGGTATTGGTGGATTGATCAGGATTCAGAAGCGGACCTGACCGACGCCATGAAACAGGAATTGCCCCTGCCCCCCAAAGAACCCTCCGTTTTTTTTGATGAGATGTTCTCAGAATAGAGATAACGCAGATAGGGATATGACAAAAACGGTGTGCCTGTCACGAGCAGACAAATGTTTTTATTTTGTGTAGAGGTGGCAACAAACCGTATGACTATCCTTGCCCGTTTTCCTGGGCGCTTCTTTGCGACAGACAGCCATGACTTCCGGGCATCTGGGATGGAAACGGCATCCTTTTGGGGGGGCAGATGGAGACGGTGTGCTCCCTTCAAGCGCGGGCCATTTCTCCCTGTGGAATCCCGGTTGCGGAACTGCTGATATCAGTGCCTTGGTGTAAGGGTGCTTTGGGTGAAAAACGATGTCACCCGTCTCTCCGAACTCCACAATCCGTCCCAGATACATCACCGCGATCCGGTTGGCTATGTGACTGACAACACTTAAGTCATGTGAGATAAACAGATAGGAAAGATGGTATTTCTCTCTGAGGTCCAGAAGCAGATTGATAATCTGGGCCTGTATGGAAACATCCAGGGCACTCACCGGCTCATCGCAGACAATAAAATCAGGCTTAAGGGATATGGCCCTGGCGATGTTGATGCGCTGACGCTGACCGCCAGAGAATTCATGGGGGTAACGGTACAATGCATCGGCATCCAGTCCCACATCTTTCAGGATACCCCTGGCGGCCTTCTCACGATCGCCATGAATCAATTTAAATGCCAAGATCCCTTCCGTGACAATATCCAGGACATTCATTCGTGGATTCAGGGACGACAGCGGGTCTTGAAAAATGATCTGAATTTTGCGCCGTAACGCTCTCAGTTCTTTGCGGGACAGACCGGCAAGATCCCTGCCCTGAAATTTAATATGACCATCATGAATTTTTTCCAGTCCCACCAGGGTCCTGCCGAGGGTGGTCTTGCCACAGCCGGATTCCCCCAACAGACCAACCGCCTGTCCGGGCCTGAGTTCCAAATCAACCCCGGCTACCGCCAATTGCTTTGCACCCGGGTAGGAAACCGACAGATTCACGGCTTGCAAAACCGGGACAGCCTCGGTGGGAACACGTTCGGTTTTTTGCGGCAACGCCGGCAATACCACTTCCGCTGACGGGACCACTTTTTCAATTCGTCCGGCGGACATGAAGGCCACCTGTTCGGTCAGTAACGGGGCCAGATTCAAATCATGGGTGATGAATAACAAGGCCATGTTCCGATCCCGGCAAAGGCGCCTGATCAGTGCCAGGATGTCTTTTTGCACCGACACATCCAAAGCCGTGGTCGGTTCGTCGGCGATCAACAGGTCCGGGTCGCAGGCCAGGGTCGCCGCCAGCAAGACCCGCTGCCG
>JASJGV010000214.1:0-6568 GCA_033791325.1 Desulfobacterales bacterium
GTCAGGGCTTGGTCATATTCATAGGTGGGTATTTCAAATGGGCAGGCGATCATGCAATACCGGCACCCCACACAGACGGAGGCATCGTAAACGACAGCGCCGGTTTTGGTTTTTGAAAACGCCCTTACAAAACAAGCGGACGCACATGCCGGCTCCAGGCAGTGATTGCACTGTTTTTTTACAAACACAGGCAGTGAATCATCTTTTTTGCTGAATCGATTGACAACCGTATAGGCATCGGATCGTGTCCGGCGGCTTTGGTCCAGAACACCCAAGTCGTTGAAGGGCTGTTCCGGAACCGGGAGTTCATTGACCTTGTTGCAGGCCTCCTCGCACTTCCGGCACCCGATACATCGGGTTGTGTCGTGCAGAATTCCAAAGCTGTCCGGAAAGCCGCCGAACTCCTTGTTCGAAGCCGCTTCCGCGCGATTTGCAACAGTCGCACCAGCGCTTGCTGCACCTAACCAGCCAAGGAACTGTCTTCGGGATATCCCCATATTACCACCTCAATCTTTTTAATAGCTACGCTATTTTAGCCTTAAGCTTTAAGCGGTAAGCTGCTTACGGCTTATTGCTTACTGCTCTGTTTCTCCTTATGACACCGGCCACAGTCCGTGGCCACAGGTTCCTTGATTCCCATTTCCTGGTGGCAGCTGATGCATTGACCATGATAGGCCCCCATGAGACCGGGGCGTCCGTCAGACAACCCCTTGTCTGCATGACAGGAAGCGCATTTGGGCGGTTGCAGGCTGGCCGGGCTGTTGTGATGACATCCCATACACAGGGTTGTTTTCTTGTCATGAAAATAACGTGCCATCCCATTGTCACCTATTCGCGATTCAATGCTTCTAAGGATCTGGCGATGGGGGAACTGGGCTCCTTCATATTGGTCCGCCAGGATATCAATGACCACTTTTTCGGGTATCTGGTCATCTGTTGGTTTCAGAAAATCACCGCCTGACACCTTTAGTGCCTCAGCTGCAAGTTCGGTCTTGGCTGTCTTGCTCATGGGCCACGGACCTAAAGTCGACCGGTCAAGGCTGTGACACTGGCTGCAGTCCTCATCCGCAAATGACTTGTCGGGCATAGCTGCATGACAACCCGCACAGTTTTTGGCTTTCTGAGCCTCCTTGTGGCAGCCGACACAGCTCTTGGTTGATGTACGGGTGTGCATGGCCCGGGCTAGCGGAACATGCCCCCCATCCTGGTTTCCGGTTTCCGTGTGACAGTCACTGCATTTTTTCAGTGTTTCGTGGTGACAGGATTGGCAGCTTGCATTGGCCCGCTCATGAACCTCGTGGTTAAACGGAACCGGATCCATCTGCTGGGTCACTTTTTTCCCATCCATGTCCTGATCCGTTATCCAGCTGGCAAGCAGGGCTACATCGGGCTGGTTCCTTTTGATACGGGGCACCGATGCAACAACTTTAATGCCGGCCTGTTCCTCGGCGCTGTGGCACCCGGCGCAGTCAATGGGCCCGGCTGTTTTCTTTTGAGTCACCAATGTCTGGTGACAGTTGACACAGGCATCATGCGATGCCGAGCGAATGGACGAGGTCTCGGCTGTTTTCTCTTCCTTGTGGCAATACCCACAACTGCCCTCTTCACCTTTGGTATAGATCGTTTTCTGAGTGGGTTTATCGTAGGTGTGATGACAGGCACTGCAGTTGACGGTGTCAGCCGGATCTGCCGGTTGAATAACGTTTGCTGATTCATGACGATAATGAAGAGATTTGTCGAAAGATATGGGTTTGCGGGAACTGCCCATTTTGGATTGTGTCTTATGACAGGACCGGCAGTCGCCCGCTATGGGGCCGGCTTTTTCTCCTGTTGATTCTATCTCCTCATGACAGGCAATACAATTTTGGTGGTATATGGCCATGTCCGTCTCAGTGAGGCCATTGTCGAGCCGCATGAATTTAAATACAAACTGCTGATCCTTTTCCAGGTGACATGCGCTGCAGTTCTTCTTTTCCTGAATGCGTTTGGTGTGCACATCGTGAAGGAACTGCACAGCGGGCATTTTTTCACCCTCGGGCATGGCCGGGAGATCGATCATCAGAATGTCCGGCCGCATATCATCAAGGTTTGTACTACTGTAAACACTTGCGATTGCGAAAAACACACCCGCCAGAATAATGGCTGGAATGATGCCCTTCTTCCATCCAAACGGTCGTCTATTTGCCATGTTACCTTCCTCTGGTTAAATTTCGTGATTTCTGCAGTCCAAATAAAATCGTTAGACGATTTCATGTTGCGCTATATCATAGCTCCTAAGGGCAAAAAGCTTGGAAGTCTGAACAGATCTTCCGGTTGTTTTTAAGCAGGCTGATATGCCTATCCCAAAAGGATTGTAGCAAAAAAAGGCCAATCCCTACCAGGACGGTAGGACTATTTCCTACCAATTTCATAGGATTTGTCAAGAAAAAAATACATCCAGAATGAAAACAGGAGTAGCCCCGTGATGTTAGATTTTTTAAGCAGGTAGGGATCTTATGGGGTTCATCTGAAATAGAAATTTGTGCCATAAAGTCGTTAAGCCACAGATTTCAATACGGCCAGTTCGAGTTGATCTCCGGCATCTTCGGCACGGTCTGAAACTTCTACAATATAATCCAAACCATGTTTCAGGTGCAGCTGGTGAGCGAAATCCATGTCTGAGGTGAAGATGGCTTTGGTCAAATCCCACTCGAATTTGTCAACCCGTGACTCCTGCATCCCGATCTCTTTGGTATGATCGCGTACGGTCTCAATATTACAATCGCCTTTAAGATAACACAAAACAGCCAGTTTGAGATTATCGGCTATCCCCAGGGATTCTCTAACAATGTCAATAAAAGCATGTTTCAATTCATCGGGTACCTTGGGGCGTTGATTTAGAAAAAAATCACAGCAAGCTTCGCCGGCATTGGCAACTTTGTCGATGCTTTCGGTGAGCTTATAAATATCTTCCCGCAACAACGGTAAATAGGCACCGGAATACAATTTGTCACGAAGATCATAGCGGACTAGATCGGCCTCTGATTCTGTGCTTCTGACTTTACGCGCCAAATGCTTGGCTTCATTGATGTCGTTATTCAAATAACATTCTACGGTCTGAATTCCGGTCTTCAGCGAATCCACCGCCAAATCAAGATGTTTTAGAATGACCTCGATGACTTTTTTCTCTTTTTTAAACATAGTTATGCATTCTCCTTTAGAACTCCGGTGTTTCAAATGAAAAATAGGATCTACCTTTCATGTAGCACAGCCTTTGACATTAGCCCATAGGAAATCATATGAACGTTATACTAGTGTCCGTCCAGAAATAGGGATTTTCGCGTTCTGACAAGGCGGGCGTCAGATTTAACCCGGAGGAATAGCGCGCTATTTTGAGGAGTTAAATCATGGCGCCCAACACCGGCAGGGCGTGAAAAGACCATATATGGATGGACACTACACTAGTTCAGGACTGTATTTATCAAAACATATAGGCCATAAGAAGCCAAACATGCCAGGGTGGGTGTCAATACCCACCCGATCAAAATCGTCAGAATGGTCTTTTTGCTGATTGCCTTAGCGCCTTTTACCAATCCGACGCCCACCACGGCACCCACGATAGCAGAAGAAGTTGAAACCGGAATACCCAACATGGAAAAAAGATGCATACCAAAGGCAGAAGAAATCTGGGCCACAAAGGCGCTGGGGATATCCAGGGGGGTAATACCCTTGCCGACCGTGTCGGCGACTTTTCTCCCATAGGTAAAAGCGCCTACAGCAATACTCACCCCTCCGATGAGCAATAACACCCTGGGTGGAAAAATATTGAGATTGGCTACCGGACCTACCGCGTTGCCGGCATTGTTGGCGCCCATTGAATACGCCACATAGCATGCTGATATTATCGCCAACCACCCCAGGACATGCTGAGAAATAAGGGAACTGGTATTGAATCTATTCAAAACAAACCGGAACAGATGCATCAATGCAAATGCCAGTCCCAGAACCAGAAGGGGACATAGGATCCAACTTTCAATGATCAGGATCAATTTGGAATAATCGACTTCAGCACCGGTCGCCAGACCGATGCCCACCACTCCCCCCACAATCGCCTGGGAAGTCGAGGTGGGAATCCGATAAAATGTAGCCAGCGTAACAAAAAAACCGGAGCAGATCAGCGCCACACAGACAGACAGATAGTTCAAATCGGCCTTGACAATCCCCTTGCCAATGGTGTGCATGACATGATGCCCCTGGAGCATTGCGCCCAGAATGACAAAGACAGCGACCAGTAGGACCGCTCTCCTGAAACTCAATAGACCACAGCCTACCGTGGTGCCGATACAATTCGCCGTATCATTGGCACCGATGTTCCAGCCAACGTAAGCACTGGCTCCCAGCAATATTATAAAAATTGGATCGATAGCAGAATCACCCCGCTTTTACAGAATCGGCTTGCGATAACCAGGTTGTCTACAAAACTGAAAACATCTCTCATGTGAAAAAGATATCCTGTTTCGCAGCAGATCGTGATTTTATAATTATTACAGGGAAATAAGTCAAAGCAATTAATTGCATATTATTAATGACTAAAAGTAATAGCTTCTTAGTACTTCTTACCCTGCTCCACCTCCCCGATGACCTCATCCATGATGTCAATGGCCCGGTCCATTTCTTCCCTGGTAATCACCAGGGCGGGTCTTAAGGTCAGCACGTTGCCTTCAATGGTTTTAGCGGAAAGCCCTTTTTCCAGACACTTGAACATAATGATTTCAGCCTCATCCACGGCCCTTTCCCTTGTTTTTGGGTCACCGACCAGATCGATGCCGATGTGAAGCCCCAGGCCGGCTACATGGCCTATCAGGGGGTGTCTGTCTTTGAGATGGTTTAATCTCTTCAAGGCATAATCGCCTAATTCGGCAGCATATTCATGAAGTCTATGCTCCATAATATAAGCAATCTCAGCCATAGCAGCCACAGAGCATAAGGCGTTTTTTTCATGTGTATAGTGCCCCACGGAACGATGCTGGCAGATATTATATTTTTCATGGGTGACAATTCCAGCAAAAGGCAACAGGCCGCCTCCCAGGGATTTTCCAAGAACCAGAACATCCGGTGTTACAAAATGCTCACATGCAAACAGTTTTCCAGTACGTCCAAAGCCTTCGATGATTTCATCAAAAATCAGCAGAGCCCCATATTGTTCACACAGTTCTTTTACGCCCTGCCAGTATCTGCGAGAAGGAACCACCGGCGTGGCGGAGATGGGTTCACCCATTACAGCGGCCATTTCGGGTTCACGCTTCAGCACCAGTTCCATCTGGCGCAGGCATTCTGAATCCACATCCTCTTCAGATGTAAATCCCCAGGGATTTCGGTAGTAGTTTGGGAACTCAACATGAAATGCACCTGGAACCATGGGGCCAAGACCGCCACTGAAATGCTCTTCACCACCGACACTGGCAGCACCCAGGCCGGCGCCATGAAACGAATCCCAGAAAGAAATCGTTTTGAAACGACCGGTGACTTGCCTGGCCAGCATCAAGGCCATCTCTATCGCTTCCGATCCTCCCGGACAGAAAAGAGAACGGCACAGGTCACCGGGAGTAATTTTCGCCAGTTTTTTTGCCAACTCAATGGCCGGAATATTTGTATAGCGACGGGGGCAAAAGGTCATGTTCTCTTCCAATTGCTTTTTGACGGCTTCGATAACAACCGGATTGTTAAATCCGGCATTGTGCACACCATTGCCGTGCATATCGATATATTTCTTACCGGCAAGATCTTCAATGCTAGCACCTTGAGCCCGGGACAGCACATTCAGAACCGGTGTCGAAAGGCTTTGATGCAAAAAATATTTTTGATCCTCTTCAAACCATTTCTTTGAAACGCCCTTTAAATTGCGCTTCCAGTATTCTTTGCGGTTTGGAGTGGTGTTAACATCCCCCTGCTCACGCTCGATTCGCTTGTCTTTTTTCACCGGCCGCTCCTTTTATAAGCCATCTCAAAAAAAGGGTTTTGGTTCCCCGCAAAAAGCGCGGGATCTTCGTCAATTCAATTGATAGCCTATTTTCAATTATACCGCTTGTCATAATAATGTTCCGAAAATAGGATGGCGGCATAAGGCTTTGTAGCAGAAAACGGTCCTCAATCGGAACGTTTTTCTGACAACCCCTATATGTGAGTAAACATGTCAAATCAATCCTATAAGTATTATTCGTTTGACTGAGACGACTGCCAGCAGATAATAAGGGATACGTATCATGGTTAGAAACTATCTAAAAATGTTTTAAACACTATTTCAAAATTAGGATACTAAACCATGTCCCCACTCCACAAATCCGAAGGTGATATTAATCTGTCTCCCCTGCGCGAAGAATGGCAGAAGAATCATATCGATGCTGAAAGCCGATCACTACTGGATGAAGATGCGCGTTACTTTCTAAAACAGTCACTCTCCACACCCTGTTTGAACGCCATGCACACCTGCGACGGCATTTACATCGAAGATACACAGGGTCGCCGCTATATGGACTTTCACGGAAACAATGTTCACCAGGTCGGTTTTGCCAATCCTGATGTGATCAAC
>JASJGV010000215.1:0-4432 GCA_033791325.1 Desulfobacterales bacterium
GACAGCAATACCGGTGAATGGGATGCCGGCGGTCTTGAAACACCTGCCGTGGTTTATTTTGAATCCCAATACCATCTGTTTTATACCGGATATCAATACGAGATAGATGATCCTGACTTTTCCGTTTATGATTTCCGTATCGGCCATGCTGTGTCTGACAATGGAATCAATTTTACACGTGGCGATATTAATCCAATTGTATTCCCCAGTCAGACGGATTCATATCCTGACAATGACTGGTATGCATTCATAGTCGCTGAGCCTGCCCCGGTGATATTCAATGATGAACTGTATCTTTATTTTACTGCCGTGGGAGCGGATGCAGATCTGGGAGCCGCGTTGCAGGTTGTCGGTCTGGTCAGGTCATCAGACGGAGTGAACTGGTCAGAACCCGAATTGGTTTTAAAGCCGGATCAGACCTTGTATCCAATCACAGAGGACTGGATAGGGTATTCAACACCAAACGCCATTGTCCTTGAAGACCAGATGCATCTTTTTTTTGACGTGGCCCATCAGCCGGACGGTGGTGACTGGCTTCAGTTGCGTCTGCATCATGCCTATTCCCTGGACGGAAAGTCCGGCTGGGTACATGATGACTCCGCCATAGCTAATGCTGGAGATTTTGACTGGGCTGTTGATGAGATACGCTCGCCGCATGCGATTCTTGAAGGGTCCAGCCTTCGTCTGTATTTCGCAGGGCATGAGTTGGATGGTATTTCCCCGGAACATTTTGCCGTGGGAATGATGACCTGTGATCTTTCAGTCCCATAATAAAGGGGTCAATATAGGGAACTTAGAGAACGCCCATTGTATTTATTTAGAAGCCAATTCAAAAAAGGGGTTTTGGCTCAAGTTCAAAAATGAAGGGGTCTGCCCTTGACTCTTTCAGAAATTATCTTGGATCAAAAGCTGAGTAAGCCCCTGTTTCTACAGGAATGGGGGATCTACGGGACAATGGTGAAATATTGACATTTGGAGTCCTTTGGGGAATGCTTACCAACCATCCTTGATTCAGATTTTGGTGTATGGTTAGTTGCAGCCATAGTACATCAGTGGACTAAAAAAAATAAATGACGCATTCATCAGGCAAGTATTTTGCCTGTTCTCAATGTATCAAAGTGTAAAAAATGAATAAAGCAGCTATAGTGATCATTGGTGGTGGTTTACTGGGCGCCAGTGTAGCTTACCATCTTACCAGACGCGGGATGTGCGACGTTATTCTGCTTGAAAGGTTGGATCTGGCAACAGCCGCCTCTTCCCAAGCAGCGGGGTTAATGTTCACTATTTCCTCCAAACCCGCTGTTGACCGGCTAAGCCGTGTAACTTTCAAGGTCATAGATGCGCTGGAAGAGCAGTTGGGTGATCACCTTGATTTTCATCAAGTCGGCACAGTGCGTTTTGCAGAAACGGAAAAGAACCGTTCAACACTGGAAGCTCTATACTCCAGGGCGCAACAGGAAGGTGTTTCGGCTGAGATTGTCAATGAAGCGTGGCTATCCGAAAACTTGCCTTGGCTCACTGTCGGATCTGATGCTTTATCAGTGTATTTTGCTGATGACGGGTACATCGACTCCTATCGCCTTGCAGCCGCGTATGCCCGTGCTGCAAAACAATCCGGGGTTCGCATTGAAACCGGTGTCGCCGTCAAATCAATTACATTTGACAGCGAAAGGATGGCAGAGGTCCAAACGTCCCAGGGAATCTTCCAATGTGAAAAAGTGGTCGTTGCCGGGGGAGCCTGGTCGAACAATCTGACAATGCCTTTGGGTATTCCTTTGCCAATGATCCCGGTCCGTAGTCATTATTGGATTGCAGCGCCCGGTCACCTGTTTGATAAAAACCAGCCTATGACGGTTCATGCCGATGCAGGGGCTTTCACAAGGCCTGAGGTGAACGGCATGGTTTTAGGGGTGCAGGAAGCCCTATCACCTATGTTCGACTACCGGATTTTACCGGATGATATAGGCACTTTTACCATCACAGAAGATGGTCATGAATGGGATGCTCTTATCGAGGCGGAGCCGCATATCTCGCGCTTTTTTCCGGGTCTAAATGAAGCCCGTTTTGAAAGCTACGTGACCGGTCTATCAACCTATACGCCGGATGGCCACTTTATTCTCGGGGAACTCGATGAAAGACCGGGGCTTTATGTGGCAGCTGGTTGTTGTGGGTCAGGGGTCATGTCCTCCGGCGGCATCGGAGAGGCGTTGGCTGGATTGATCATAGAGGGTGAAAGCCCACACGATCTGATGCCTTTCAGACCGGATCGATTTGGAATCGTGGATCCGACCTCAACAGAATTCCAAATACTTTGCGCAAAGGCAAGAGCTAGGAAGGCCAAATGACATTTGGCTTTCCGGTATGGGGCCGCCAGCAGCATGGATTCCCGCCTGGCCATAACATTTTGAGAGGGGAGGGTTCAGCATGATACGAAAAGCCATTTTCCCGGGGTGTTATATACAGGGGAAAGATATTCTCAAAACTCTCGGGGAAATCGACGAGCTTAAAAAGAAAAGTGTTTTTATTCTCGCAACGAACATGGCCGTCGAGCGAATTATTCCGGAAAACCTTTCCACCTGGAAACGTATATGCGATATCAGATATGAGAAGTTCGGTGGCGCGTGCACCTGGGATGAGATCAACAGGGTGCTCGATATAGCAAGCGGTGGTGTCTATGATTTCGTAATCGGCATGGGAGGTGGCAAGACCATTGACACGGCCAGGGTGGTTGCCAGGAAATTGGGCGTTAAATTTATCGCTGTGCCAACCATCGCCGCTACAGATGCACCCACCGCAAGCGCTTGTGTCGTCTACAGTGACGAAGGTTCGGTTGTCGATTATTTCATCACAAGCAATCCCGATTATGTTCTGATGGATACGATGATCGTTGCTGAAGCACCGGTAAGATTTCTTGTCTCGGGAATGGGCGACGCTCTTGCAACCTGGTTTGAAGCAGATACCTGTGATCGATCATATTTCCGGAACATATGCGGCGGATTTAATCTCAGGGCCATCATGTCCATTGCCGAAGCGTGTTACAAAACCCTTTTAACATACGGCGTGACAGCCAAAATCTCTTGTGAAGACAATGTGGTAAGCCCAGCACTTGAGAATATTGTAGAAGCCAATACTCTTCTCAGCGGTCTTGGTTTCGAGTCAGGGGGGCTTTCGACCGCACACGGCATTCATGACTGTCTCTGCAATCTGGAAGGCACGCACGCATATTATCACGGCGAAAAGGTAGCATTCGGTACCCTGGCAGGTTTATTTCTCGAAGCCAGGCCACAACCGCTGATAGATGAAGTATACGCCTTCTGCAGATCTGTCGGATTGCCCACCACATTGGCGCAGATCGGTCTGGAGGGCGTTACAGACGGGGAATTGGATGCAGCTATTCAACCGGTGTTTGATAACAAACAAAGTTATTTGCACAACGTGAGATTTGATTTGACACCCGAAGGGATCATAGAAGCCATCCGGATGGCGGATGCGTTTGGTCGTCACCCGGGTTAACGATCTTCAGGACCGCAAGATACGAAAAGGGGGCAAGTCTGCCCTTGGCTCTCGTTGCCTGACAAGAAAGACAAAGGCTTCTATACAAATCATTTTGATACCACAAAGGAGGGTGCCGCATGATCACGGAAATCACTGTCCAAGACCTGAACACCGAACAATTCATTGAGGACAAAATTGACGAAATTAAATCTACTGTCCAGGAAGGGTTGGCAATAAACGCCCTGTCAGGAGGTGTCGATTCTTCCACCGTGACCATGTTGGGACATCGGGCCCTGGGAAATCGACTGAAAACCGTTTTTATTGAAAACGGTCTCATGCGCTCAGGAGAGCCCGAGCAGGTGGTGGGTTTTTTCAGGGACCTCGGTGTTGCCGTAGAAGTCGTCGATGCAAAAAAAGAGTTTTTTTCTGCACTCAAGGGGGTTACGGATCCGGAAGAAAAGCGGGAAGCGATTACACAGACCTTTTACAAAACCGTATTCGGACGCCTTGTTAAAGACAGTGGCGCCAAGCATCTGCTCCAGGGCACCATTCTGACAGATGTGGATGAAACCGTTGCGGGGATCAAGCGGCAACACAATGTCTTTGAACAGCTTGGCATTGATCCAAAAGAAACATTCGGTTATCAAATTATTGAACCGCTGATACAGCTACGCAAAGACGGTGTCAGGGCCACCGGCAAGGCGCTTGGCCTGCCTGCCACGCTCTTTGAACGCATTCCTTTCCCGGGTCCGGCGCTTGCCGCGCGTGTGATAGGAGAAGCCACCCCGGACAGAATCGAAACGGCTCGTAAAGCAACGTTCGTTGTGGAGCGGCGGCTTAAAACGACCAACGCATTCCAGTACATGGGAATTCTTCATGAAGATCGCGTGACAGGCATGCGCGACGGCAAACGGGATTTCGGCCAGCAGATTGAGGT
>JASJGV010000216.1:0-4051 GCA_033791325.1 Desulfobacterales bacterium
TCAGAAATGCGAATATCATCCCTGTAATCGGATGCCGCTACCCAGAGACGTAAAATTTCCGCGCCGTATTTGTCGATAACTTTCTTGGGTGCAATCACATTCCCAATCGATTTGGACATTTTACGGCCATCGGCATCCACCACAAACCCATGGGTTAGAACAGATTTATAGGGCGCGCTTCCCCGGGTGCCCACCGCGGTCAAGAGTGAGCTGTGAAACCAGCCCCGGTGCTGATCGCTTCCCTCCAGATAGAGTTCCGCGGGCCATCTCAGATAGTCCCGGTCTTCCAGTACGGCAGCATGGCTTACACCGGAGTCGAACCAAACATCCAGAATATCGGTTTCCTTGACAAATGCTTGCCCCCCACAGCTTTCACAGGTTGCGCCTTGGGGAAGTATTTCACTGGTATCTCTTTCAAACCAGGCATCAGCACCGTGCTCTTCAAACAATCGAAACACGTTGTCGATCATCTCCTGGTTCAACAGCAACGTTTCACAGTCACTGCAATAAAAAGCCGCTATGGGAACCCCCCAGGCACGCTGCCGGGAGATGCACCAGTCCGGACGGTTTTCAATCATACCGGATATGCGGTCTTTGCCCCAATGCGGTATCCACGTAACATTATCGATGGCTTTCAAGGTTTTTTCTCTCAGACTGGTTTTGTCCATGGAGATAAACCACTGGGGAGTCGCCCTGAATATCACAGGCTGTTTACATCGCCAGCAGTGAGGATAGGAATGTTTTATGGTTTCACTGGCCAGCAAGGCTCCTGTTTCATTCAATTTTTCATTGATGGCTTTGTTGGTGTCAAAAACAAAGCCACCCTTGAAAAAGACGACGTCATCGGTAAAACGACCATCATCGTCCACTGGAGAATACGCATCCATGCCGTATGCCATTCCCACTTCGTAGTCTTCCCGACCGTGACCCGGTGCTGTGTGAACACAACCGGTTCCCGCTTCAAGAGTGACATGGTTCCCGATTATCAACATGGACTCCCTGTCATAGAAAGGATGGTGGCATTTTTTTTGCTCCAGCGTTGCCGCCTTAATTTCGGCAAGAATTGTATAGTCGGAAATACCGAAAGTCTGCATACAGTTTTCCACCAGTTCCTTGGCAAGGATATAAACATTATCATTACCGACATCCACAGCCGCATAAACAAAATCAGGATGCAGGGCGATGGCCAGATTTGCGGGTATGGTCCAGGGTGTCGTCGTCCAGATAATGACCGATACCGTCTTGCCCTTGAGTGCTGTGATTTCGTCATCCAAGGTATCGATCATGGGAAATTTGACATAAATGGATGGGGAGGTTTCATCATGGTATTCGATTTCGGCCTCGGCCAGGGCGGTTTGACAGCTGCAGCACCAGTGAATCGGTTTTTTACTTCTGAAAAGACCACCGTTGAGCCCAAACTTCAGGCATTCAGTGGCGATAATCGCTTCGTAGCGATATTTCATGGTCAGGTATGGGTTCTGCCATTCACCCATGACCCCCAGTCGCTTGAATTCTTCCCGCTGTATATCAATCCACTTTTCGGCATACGCCCGGCACTTGCGACGGAAATCAGCCTGGGAGATCTCCTTTTTCCTGTCACCCATTTCCTTGTCGACATTATGCTCGATGGGCAGACCATGACAGTCCCATCCCGGCACATAAACGGCATTGAATCCGGACATCTGACGCGAGCGGACGATAATATCTTTCAGTATCTTGTTTAGGGCTGTACCTATATGAATATTGCCGTTGGCATAAGGAGGACCGTCATGCAGGATAAAAGGTTCCCGATCCCTGGATTCCTCGCGGATTCTGTCATAAAGGTTTAAGGCTTCCCATGCAGCGAGCTGTTCCGGCTCACGAACCGCCAGATTCGCTTTCATGGGAAATTTTGTCTTCGGCAAGTTCAGGGTTTGTTTGTAATCCATCCATACCTCCATAAAATCACTGCGTGATTTTATCATACGCGGCTTCGCCGCTTTTATTATTTAGTTTAACCCGACAGCTGGTCTTTGCCATCACCGTCCGAGCATTTAACTTCAAACAAGCTATCAGCTATGAGCTATGAGCTACTTGTGGGGGTCATGCCCCCTTCCATTACCACTGATCCAACGGACAGATAGGCATACCCTTTTTTCACCATCATTTCAAAGTCAGGAATCATACGCCTGCCGTCCATTATGAGATAAGGCGGCTTCACCGACTCTTCGATGGTCCGGGAAAGCCCCCGAAATTCTTCGCAGTCCGAGGAAATAAACAGGGCATCCGATCCTTCGATAGCCGACCTGGCCGAGTCAAGATACACTATTTTTTCGAACAATACATTTCTGGAAGGATCAAATTCAATTTTGGCTGCATCATTGGCCAGGGGATCGTAGGCCCTTATAGACGAAACACCTTTCCCCAGCAGGCGTTCAATGGCCTTGATGGATGATGCGTCACGCATGTCATTGGTGTTTTTCTTGAAAGCCAGTCCCAGTACGGCAATGGTCTTGTTATTGAATTGGAATCCGCTTTCGGTGATGGCACGATCCACCAGATACACCTTCTGGTTTTCATTGACCTCAAAAGAAGCTTCCAGCATCTTTGTGTCCACGTTCACCCGCCTCAATTGGTATATCAGGGAGGCAATATCCTTACCAAAGCAGCTTCCACCCGCGCCGTTACTGACAAAGGAGCCCCAAGTGCTGATGCGTTTGTCCGCCGTAACGCCAAGCCGCAGATCATCGATCTTCACATTCGGTATTTTCTCACCCAGTTTAGCACCAACACCGTTCCAGAACGATATATAGGTCAGAAGCATGGTATTGGCCACATACTTTATGGCTTCGGCTGTTTCCGGAGATGTTTCGATATATTTGGTCTGTACATGCCGAACAAATTTGGAATAAACCTGCTGCAGAATGATAAAATCTTCGGCATCATTGCATCCCACGATGATCCTATCCGGTTTTCTGGCCTCAGGCACCGCTGTCCCCTCGGCCAGAAACTCAGGATTGGAGGCCACACCAAAATTTTCGACTTTGTGGCTATCCAGGACCGATTTCAGGTGAATAGCAGTACCGATAGGCACGGTGCTTTTGTTGACGACCACGACCCGCCTCAGGTCTTTTCGCCTGTGCAGGCTCTTGGCGATGTCTTCAAGGGCGGCATCATAATAGGTCAGGTTGGTAGAACCATCCAGGTTTGGAGGCGTAGGCAGACACAGGAAAAGAACATCCGTTCCCTCGATGATATCCGACATGGTCGTAGAAAAGAAAAGGTGTTTCCCATAAACTTTTCGGATACTGTCGGCCAATCCGGGCTCATTGACATATTGAACGATCCGGTCTGTATCCCCACTGGCAAATGCCTCGATTTTCTTTTCATCAATATCATAGGCAATTACTTCATGGCCGAACTCCGAACAAACCGCTGCATGAACAAGCCCGACATACCCTGTACCGGCTACGACAATTTTCATGATAACCTCTTTTTAAAGCTGTAAGTAATAAGCTGCACGCCATAAGCCGCTAATAGATTAAAGCTGATCCTCAACAAAACGATTTTTATATCCCAATTCCTCTGAATAGACAAGCAAAGATTGGTATTTGCTCAATGATTGCCTTATGTGGTATACGTCGTCGCTACAGGTCTCAATCACAAAGCGGATAGAATTATAGGTGGTTTGTTTCATTACATCAACTGGAAAAATTGTGACTTTTGGAGCAAAAAAATACGGACCTATAAACCAAACAAAGGTACGCACTATGGCTGATGGGTGATCCCTGAGCGGTTGTGAAACTGTCTGAGTTCTTTAGTGACTGTTATGCCGAACGGCATGATAGTTATCTTATGGATTGAAATCCAGCTGTATAAATTTTAATTTGTCTTTAAGGTTTGGCCCTGTTCGGCATTACAGCCACTTTAGAACGAGTTTTTCACAGTCGAGCAGGGATTATCCAACAGACACGATATTCTCCTTCTTTTTGCTTATCCGGCTTGAAAGAACATAAAAATTGAAAACACGGTTTCCAGCATCCATCTCTTTCGGTTCCGGCCTTTTCATGGC
>JASJGV010000217.1:0-3282 GCA_033791325.1 Desulfobacterales bacterium
ACATTTAGCCTATTGCCTTACGGGCTGCCATTAGCACTTCGTGCGTCATTCTGCCTTGCGGCGCCATTACGCCTGCGGCTGTCATTTGTCCTTCGGACGACATTAGCGCTTCGCGCGTCATTTATTGTTGCTTTTAGCAATAAGCATTAAGCCCTAAGCTGCGTATCGCTTACAGCTTACAGCTTACAGCTTAATGCTTACAGCTAATCTCGCTCTATCTATACCACCTCCCCAGCCTGGAGGGTGAAACACCCATCAGGTAGAGCATCATCAAAAACCAGTTTCTGAGGGTACCGAAGACCATACCCTCTTTTTCCCATCGACGGGGGGCTGTTTGCACCCGCTTGCCGATAATCTCGATGGCATCGCCACGCTTTTTTATACGCCGCATGATATCCACATCTTCCATGATGGGTATCATATTGTATGCGCCGATTCTGTGGAAATAATTCTTACGCAGAAATATGGCCTGGTCTCCATAGGGCAGACGGGTGATGCGGGAGCGGATCGTGGCGACTTTTTCGATGATACGATATCCCCATTTGCCGGAACGGATACCGAGATCGAAGGCGCCTCCCACAATGGATGAATTTTTCAATACCGAGAAAATCGCCTGGATGGCATCTTTTGGCAGCAGCGTGTCGGCATGTAGAAAGAGCAGGATGGGCCCCGATGCCAGTTCTGCGCCCCGGTTCATTTGAATGCCACGGCCCTTGGTAGAAATAGCGGTCTTTAGTTGCAGGTGTGAAGTGCTCTCAAAATGAATAGCTCTGAGGGTCGTGGCGTCGGGATCCGCATCCACAACTACGATTTCGATTGCCTTGCCTGTCGATTGACATGCCAGGTATTCAAGGGTGCCCTGGATTGTTTGGGTTTCGTTAAAAACAGGTATGATAATGGAGATGTCGGGTTTCACGGTTTTTTTAAACAGGCCTCAGTGGTTGGTGGTGCCGGCGCGTCCTGTGCTTTTAGGGATACAGGTATTATAAGTACACGTTTTTCAGGTGAGGGTCAATCTCCATGCCGTATGTGATTGTATACATTATGAAATATACACCACAATACTTGGGGAATTGCTTGCCTATTTTGGGTGTTCGATAAAAGTCCTGTCGAGCATAACTGATTGAAATCATAATAATAGAAAAAATACTTGATAATTGGGACGGTTTTTGCATTACAAATTACACGAATAACCGGAACTAACTTGATCCGACATGTCAATGCATGTGAAGGGTGTGGATATACCAATGAAAGAAGGCTTTTTAGATAACGGTGGTCGGCGTGCTGGGGTAGATAGACGTGATTTTTCTTATGCTGTCCATATTCCTGAAAGAAGAATGACCATGGATCGGCGGCTTGGTAGCGATAGACGACAGCACCCAAGAGAATCTGAATAAACAAAATTTGGAATGAGGTATTTTGAAGAGGGCAGATAGAGACAATCTATCTGCCCTTTTTTTTGGCTTTACCCCAGCGTTGCAAAAGCCTGAGGGCTTCAGAGTCAAGACGTCTAAGGGTGAAGTCGTAGTATTTTACTTCGAACCCTTAGCAACGCAGGGTCTGAAGTCCTCAGGTTTTTCCGAAGGGTAAACAACATGGCAAAATCGATATTATCCATAGAATTCACCAGGGGAAATGTCCAAGAAACAACGCTATCGTAACGATATTTAGTATAATAAAGTATCATTATCTGTTATTTGGCATGTTGTTTATGTAACTATGGGGTTAAGAGACTCGCTGCTGTGGTTCCATATGGATATGTCCTAGGTTCCGTGCTACGGTGGCAGAAACATGTTGTCTACCCCCATGTTGTATACCCTAAGGCAGGTGTATGAAAACGCATCCCGTGACATCCCGGTTTTTTTATGGATATGTAATTGTTATCGTGGCCTTCATGCTTCAGGCTGTGGGCTGGGGTGTTTTCAACAGTATGGGTGTTTTTTTTAAACCCTTCATGGATGAATTTGCCTGGTCCAGGGCACTTATTTCATCTGCGTTTTCCCTTGCCATGCTGGTTTGTGGTATGAGCAGCATCCTGCAGGGCAGGCTTAGCGACAGGTTTGGCCCACGGGTCGTTATGGCTGTAGGGGGGACGATTCTCGGGATTGGTTATCTTCTGATGTCGCGGGTATCACACTTCTGGCATGTCTATCTATACTGTACCATTATCATCGGTTTCGGCATCAGTGGTACCGATGTGGTTATGCTTTCCACCACTTCGCGCTGGTTTGTAAAATTCCGGGGTCTGGTGACGGGGATTGCCAAGGTGGGCACCGGGGTGGGCATGCTCGTCATGCCGCTTCTTCTCAACTGGTTTATACATCATTATGGATGGCGAGTCACCTTTTTCAGCCTGGGAATCCTTTCTCTGGTAATCTATATCTGTTTAGCACAGCTTCTCGTGCGCGATCCCGGGAAAATGGGGCTTTTGCCGGACAATGAAAAAAGAGTTTCTCCTGCGCCGGATCCAGAGCCTGAGAAAGGGGTCAACTCCGAACAAGCCGTGCGAACAATGTCATTCTGGACTATATGTCTTGCCTACATTCTGGCTCTCTTCTGCCTGGCGACCATGCTCTTGCATGTTGTGCCCCACGTGATCGATATGGGGTTTTCATCCACCAACGGGGCCAGCATCCTGTCGACGGTGGGTGCCGTGAGCATCATGGGTCGGTTTGTTATGGGGGGCATGGCAGACAGAATCGGGACCAAGCCGGTGCTGGTGATCTGTTTTATATGCCTGTCCATGGGGCTGTTCTGGCTTCAAATCGCAGATCGATTCTGGATGATGGTGGTCTTTGCATGTCTGCACGGATTTGCACACGGTGGTTTTTTTGCTATTGTGGCACCCACTATTGCGGAATATTTCGGAACCCGATCCCATGGCGAACTTTTTGGGATCGTGACGTTTGCTTCCACATTTGGTGCTGCTGCGGGTCCGGTTCTGGCCGGTTTTGTATTTGATGCAAGCGGATCGTACCAGATGGTCTTTCGCATTCTGGCCGGAGTGAGTGTTGCTGGTCTTGGGTGTGCCATCTCCCTCAAACGCAGTTGAGGGGTTGCCGATCTTACCGCATCTACTGCGTCAGAGGCAGCCCCACATAGCAGGCTATAGTGGGACTGCCTCTTTCTTGTATCTGTGGCAACCTCGGCAATCCCTCAAGCATTAAAACAATTTAGCGCTATACGAACAACCTCGGCAATCCCTCAACTATTTCTGTTTCTTCATCTTTTCAAATTCAAAATTCGATGTTGGACGTTCGATGTTCGATGTTCATTCGTTCT
>JASJGV010000218.1:0-7442 GCA_033791325.1 Desulfobacterales bacterium
AGTTGTGTTATATAGGTAGAATAAATTTTAAAAATAGTATTTTGGCACACGATAACGGGGGGCTCGTGTTTCAACTCGCTGGAATACGTTTGTTTTTTGCGGAGTTGAAACACGAGCCCAACACAGATATTGGGTCAAAAGATTTTTTTTTGATGGCTTCTATTTAAATACGCCGATTAAAAGCACTAAGTCAATCCCTCCATGAAAAAGCGGATACTGCTTAAATTTGTTCGGAAACTGTTTCACGATGGCTCGGTCCTTGACAAGTATTGCAATTTGCCAGTTCAGAAAGTCCTTTTTGAGTTTTTTTATGATGTCATGATAGAAAGCTTTTGGTTTGTCATCCGGGTTCAGCCGAATGCCAAACGGTGGGTTGAGAACCAGTATGCCGGGTTTTTCAGTCACTTCCTGAGGTGCGAGATCGAAAAAATCATGGTGGCTCACCTGGATCACATCGAGCAATTCAAGTTTGCCGGAAATTTTTTTGAGTTCCGTGGTTCGTTTCACATCCTGGTCTGAAGCAAAAATCAAGGGCATATTTTTCCGCCGGATATCCTTTGCTGCCTTTTGTTTGAGATAGCGCCACTGAGATTCACGAAAGGCAGGCCATTGCATGAATGCAAAATCCCGGAAAAAGCCGGGCGGGATGTTCCTGGCAAGCATGGTCGCTTCCAGAGAAAATGTTCCGGAACCGCACATGGGGTCAAGCAGGGGCGTTGAACCATCATAACCGGCCAGTTTCAATATGGCTGCGGCAAGGGTTTCCCGGATGGGCGCTTTCCCGACGTCCTGCTTTAAACCTCTTTTGAAAAGAAGATCACCACTGCTGTCCAGGGAAAGGAAGAGATGATCGTCGATCGCCCTGACATATAAGTGCTGGCTGCCTTTTTTTTCCGGAAGAGCGGTTTTCCCGGAAGGCATGCGGGGTATCCGCTGGCGGATGCAGGTTTCTATTCGTTGTGAAATGGCAGTTGTATGAAAAAGTCTGGAGTGTTTGGTTTTCACACTGAAACCAAGTTCTGATGACGGGGGAAGATAGAGTTCCCAGGGGAACTGCAGCACATTTTTTTCGAGTTGCCGGAAGTTGGTAGCTTTGAAGTCGGTCAGACGCATCAAGATCCTGTTTGGGATTCTGAGATGGAGGTTAGCAGCGTAGCAGCCGGTCAGCCGGCATCGGAACACAACACCGCCTGGGATGATTTCCGTGTTGTCTATATCGACGGGGAGTGCAGCAATTTCCTGCGCGCAGAGGGATTCAAAACCCGGCATTGTTGTAGCGAAAAAGGTATGTGCCTTGCCGATGACATGGCGTTTGATCCGCTTTTGGGTTGGGGTGTGCAGGGACATCTGGTTCCTTCCAAAGTTGAGCTCTTGCCGATTTTATGACATCTACGGCGTCAGATGCCATACCGCAT
This sequence comes from Desulfobacterales bacterium, assembly GCA_033791325.1. Classification (GTDB taxonomy): domain Bacteria; phylum Desulfobacterota; class Desulfobacteria; order Desulfobacterales; family B30-G6; genus B30-G6. The sequence goes on from JASJGV010000218.1 coordinate 1,416, forward strand.
AGTTCACTATAGCGGAACAGCATCTTCCTTGTAGCTGTGGCAACCTTGACAATCGTTCAACATAGGACCTTATTATATTGCGCTTGATATCGAATCGTATGCATAATCTTAGAAGCTATCTCAAACTTTGTAAATCAATTTCAGGAAACCATGGTCGACGTATATTTCAGACAAACGCGTTATGATGATTCCGACCTGAAGCAGGTTGTTTTCGATATGATGACTGCCATGGGGGGCGATGCCATTTCCGCCGGGGCAAAGGTCGTCATCAAACCAAACTTATTGCTGGCGGCAGGTCCGGATAAAGGTGTTACAACCCATCCCAATGTTTTACGATATGTGTCTGAATTTGTAATTGATAAGGGATGTAAGCCTGTCATTTCAGACAGCCCGCCCATCGGTTCATTCGAAAGAATTTTGTCCAAAGGGGGGTATGTCAGGGCGCTTTCGGGTCTGGATGTCGTGTTCCGGCCTTTCAGGGAATCTGCTAAAATTGATATCGGAGAGCCCTTTGGTGTTGTCGATATCGCCAAAGAGGCCATTGAAGCGGATGTGGTGATCAATCTGGCGAAACTAAAAACCCATGCGCAGATGCTGCTGACGCTTGGTGTGAAGAATATTTTTGGCTGTGTGATCGGTCTCAAAAAACCTGAATGGCACTTTAGGGCAGGCACGGACAGGGAAATGTTTGCAAGACTGCTGGTACAAATTTACAAAGCCGTCAACCCGAGCATGACCATTATTGACGGTATCCTGGCTCTCGAAGGCCAGGGGCCGGGGAAAAGTGGTACGCCTAGGGAACTGAATCTGCTTGCAGGGAGTAAAAGTGCCATTGCGGCAGATATGGCTATCAGCAATGTTTTAGGTCTGGACCCCCAGGACTTGTTCACAAACAGAGCGGCCGGTCAGTTACAGTTAATTCCAGAAAATATCCATGTGCATGGAGAATTCAATCTCCTGGATGATTTCAACTTCCCGAAAATGGGCTCGATGGCCATCGGGCCTGGGATTCTGAATGGATTCATGCGCAAATATGTTCTTCAGAAGCCGATGTCAGACAATCAGAAATGCAGACTGTGCGGTGAGTGCTGGCGGTATTGTCCGGTCAAAGCCATCGATCATCATATCAAGGGCATCCGGTTCAATTACAATACCTGCATCCGCTGTTATTGCTGTATGGAAATATGTCCCTATGGCGCCGTTACCATCAAAGAACCACTGCTGGGAAAACTCTTTCGGAAGCAAGACATAAGATAGCCGGGCATTTGGGGGTGTTGAAGAGCCTCGCAGCAAACGACGAGGAATGTTCTGCCGTATGGCAGTGCTTCACATCGACCGTAAGGAATCCTTTTTTTTACAATCCGCGTATATATTTTGGTCGTCGCGTTGCCGGGTCATTAATACCAGTTTCAACTATTTTTAGGAATTGTTTTTTGTCTCCTGCCAATTCTCCCTTTAAGCTCAAATAATTGGACGCATGATTGGTGTTAAATATACACCCTTGCAGGTCATCCGCCGTATGTTCTATCAAGGTATATAATTCTTTTAAGATTTGAGTTCCTGAGCATGGCTGAAAGTCATTTGCTTCATTTTGGGCCCATATTTCAGACCCTGGCGTCACCTCCAGTGTGAGCGGCGAAATATACCATTTCCTTGGCATGGAAGGTGCCATGCGGTTTATCAGTTTTGCGGACTCAATGGCATGCCGGTGACTTTTTTCCGGGTTGTTTCCAGTCAGCCCCAAAAGGAAAATCCCAGACCAGGCAATTCCTGCCTGATGGCATTTTTTGGCGGCATTCACAAATTCGTCTTGTGTAACACCTTTGTTACAATCTTTGAGGACTTGGTCGTCTCCACTTTCGATTCCCACGTAAACCATTGTGAAACCAGCATCCGCAAGCCGTTTCAAATCATCATCGGATTTTTTGATAATATCTTTGGCATGGGCGTAAGAACTGACTTTTCTTAAATTCGGATGTATTTGATGACAATATTGGGTCAATTCAATGAGGACTTCGGATTTTACAACAAATGCATTGCCGTCTTCAAAGAATATTTTTTGAATTTTATTACCATACATCTCCCCTGCCGTGCGAATATCAGCCTTGATATTTTCAATATCTTTACGCACGGAGAACTTTTTTGTTCGATACATGGAGCAAAACGTACACCTATGGGTGCACCCATTTGTAACCCCAATCAACAATGCATCCCATTCTGAAGGGGGCCTGAATATTGGCTCAACTAAATTTCCAATGACATAATTCATGTTTTCATCTACTTTCTTTGCTATATTGAAAGGTAAATATCCCTTAAAGACCTTCCCGCAGCATATTTCTATTTCCCTGTTTTTATAATATTTTTATAGTTTTTATCTTTTTATCATGGCCTGATGCATTTGTGCAAATGGAATTTTCATCAGAAAAAGGGTACCTTTTCTGTTAATTACTGGTAATAAAGTATCAGCATATATTAAAAGCTTGAAACAAGAATTGTTATTAGGTAATCATAAAGAGCGTTTTGAGTTTGATCTATAAAAAAAGCAGATTCCTATGTGCTTCAGATTTCTAAGCATTCGATAAATTGACTCGGTTTTTAAGGTGAAGGATAAAATATGTCACCGGGCCACAAGATGGTGAGTGTCGATAACCTATGAATAGACATTAACCTAGGTCCCAGGACATGAACTTGTGGTTAATGACAACAACTTGTGTGGTTGATTAATAAGGGGGGGTATCAAATGGCAGGTGTTAATAAAGTATTGCTTATCGGTCGACTGGGACGGGACCCGGAGGTTCGTTATACACCGGATGGAACCGCCATCGCGAATTTCAGTATCGCAACATCCGAGGAGTGGAAAGACAAGAAAACAGGTGAAAAACAAGAACGTACGGAGTGGCATCGAATTGTCGCCTTCCGTCGGCTTGGTGAAATATGTGGTGAATATCTCTCCAAGGGGAGACAGGTTTATGTCGAAGGGCGTCTTCAGACCCGTGACTGGCAGGACAAAGACGGCAACAAACGCTATACCACTGAAATCGTTGCATCACAGATGCAGATGCTTGGTTCCAAGGACAGCTATGACAATACAGGCGGGGGCTCGGGATTGCAAAAGAATGAGATGCCTCCCAGCCCGGAATTTTCAGGCTCCCAGGATGATGATATTCCGTTCTGAGCCTGAAACGCTAATCAGCATGGATTGAATGCCTGCCTATGTTGTTCAGCACTTCCGATGGGCACAACAGATATTGTATTGTTTTCAGGGCTACGGGAACACTTCAAACCATTTAGATCTTTTAAGCGGAGGCCTAACATGAAAAATATTCGAAACAGATTGAAACCTGTCAGTATTTTCCTGGTGACACTGATGCTGACCTTGTCACTGCCGTATCAGTCTGCACTGGCAGCCCTGGTTGGTACGGAAGATTTGATGGGATCTCAGAAAGCAACGGAAGCCCGGGCATATATTAGCAGTGTTCTGGCACGTGAAGATATTCAGACAGCACTCATCATCCGTGGTATCGATCCCATTGAAGCACAGGCAAGGGTTGGCACCTTGACGGATCAGGAGGCCATCCAGTTTGCCGATACCATGGAGCAATTGCCCGCAGGTGGCCTCATTGGTTATCTTGTCGGCCTTACAGTATTTGTTTTTCTGGTGCTGCTGGTAACCGATATTCTCGGATATACAGACATTTTTCCCTTTGTCAAAAAAACAGTCAAATAGAAGCCATCTCAAAAAAAAAGTTTTGGTTCAAGTTCAAGGCGGACCCGAACTTCAACCCGCAGGCATACTGCAGTATTCCGAGGACTTGAAGCAAGGGGTCAACACCGAAACTGGGCCAAAAAACTTTTTTGAGATAGCTTCTAGTAAGTTCTTACCGTTATCAGGCCCAGGTTTTTTCCTGTGCCTGATTCTGGCAACCACCATTTGGGGTTGTGCCGGTTCCATGTCACGGCAATGGTCGTCGCCATTCAATGGTATGCCTGCGCAGTATCAGATCTCTTCGGTTCCCTTTTTTCCCCAGACAGAATACCAGTGCGGCCCGGCTTCTCTGGCCATGACACTTGTTTGGAGCGGAGTTCCTACAGATCCGGAAAAGCTTGCCGGGGCAGTGTACACACCCGCTTTGAAAGGCAGCCTGCAGCCGACCATGATTGGTGCTGCCCGGCGCCATGGAAAGGTGGCCTATGTCATTTCGAGTCCGGAGGAACTCCTTAAAGAAGTGGCTGCCGGTCACCCGGTTATCGTGCTACAAAACCTGGGGCTGTCATGGGTGCCTGTTTGGCATTATGCCGTGGTGACAGGTTATAATACTGATACAGCTGTCCTGACGCTGCATTCCGGTGAAACGAGCAGGAAAGAAATAGCCATGCGTGTTTTCGACAACACCTGGTCCCGGAGTGGCTACTGGGGACTGTTGACACTCCCTCCGGACCGGTTGCCTGTCACAGCCGCTGAAACAAGCTACACAGAAGCGGTATTGGGTCTTGAAAAAGCGAGAAGATGGCCGGAAGCCATTGCAGGGTATCGCGCGGCCTTGAAAAAATGGCCTGACAACCTTCCGGCCCATATGGGTATCGGCAACGCCTACTATGCAATGGGTGACCTCTCTGCATCTGAACAGTCGTTTGCCGAGGCAACGTGTCAATTTCCCACAGCGGGCGTTGCATTCAACAATCTTGCCCAGGTTCTATTTGAACAAGGAAAAAAAGAGGCTGCTCTGGCCGTTGCTGAAAAAGCTGTCAGCATCGGCGGTCCCATGTCAGATGTCTTTCAAGAAACCTTGGAAGAGATCAAATCAAGTCTGAGCCAACCCTGACAGGCCGATGTTCCCGATATTCCCCGTACATTCTTGCCAGATGTTCTCTTGGTGCTTAACTTAATCAGAAATTATTGCGTAAGGATTGCTAATTTACTTAAACAGACAACCGGCTTTTTGTCGCAGCTCGACTAAACGCTGGTCAGGGCTCAAACAGAACCTATATATAACAACGAACATACAGGTAATCGACTGTTCATGAAAAAATCGACGACAACCAATAGAAAACCAACTTCCCGGAAAGCGAAAAGATCGCAAGAACTGGACGCCATCATTGTCAAAGGTGCCAGAGAACATAATCTGAAAGACATTCATATCTCCTTGCCCAAGAAAAAGATGATCGTGTTTACGGGGGTTTCGGGATCAGGAAAATCGAGTTTGGCCCTGGACACTATTTTCGCAGAAGGGCAGCGGCGGTATGTCGAATCCCTGTCTGCATATGCTCGCCAATTTATTGGTCAGATGGAAAAGCCCAAGTACGATACCATCCGGGGTCTTTCTCCCACGATTGCCATTGAACAGAAATCCGTCAGTAAAAATCCAAGATCAACCGTTGGTACGATAACAGAAATCTACGATTATCTACGCGTATTGTTTGCGAGGGTTGGGGATCAGTATTGCTATAAATGCGGCCGGCGTGTTGGAAAGGGAGATGCCGAGAGCATGGTTTCCCAGGTTTTAGACATGCCGGTGACCACCAGAATCCTCATCATGGCTCCCATCATTGAAAACAGAAAGGGTGAATACAGGGAGTTGCTGAGGAAACTGCAGGGAGATGGGTTTGCCCGGGTGCGTGTCGATGGGGTTGTGAGCGATATCCAGGTGGTGCAAACGCTTGCCAGGCACAAAAAGCATACCATCGAGGTGGTGGTGGACCGTTTGGTGCTCACGGCGGGCAATTCATTTCGTAAACGGTTGACCGACTCCGTGGAAACAGCTCTCAAACTCGGGCAGGGCAAGATAATTCTGCACGTAATGGGGAAGGAAGACATCCGCATGAGCGAAGCCAGGTCCTGTTGCGGCATCGCCTACCCTGAGCTGGACCCACCCCTGTTTTCTTTTAACTCGCCCATGGGGATGTGTCCGGACTGCAATGGTATTGGTTCCATGCTCTCCATGGATGTCGAAAAAATTATCCCCGACAAAACCAAGACCATCCGGGAAGGTGCCGTTATTCCCTGGCAGAACTATTTTTCCAAACCAG
>JASJGV010000219.1:0-2542 GCA_033791325.1 Desulfobacterales bacterium
CATCGTCTTATAAATGCGGGTGACGGCAAGCCCAAAATAGTTAAAATCCAGGCCGGTTATCGTCCCCAGATATTGATCGGAAAAATACCCGATGCCAGTGAACAGAATCGACGTCCCGGCCAGACAGTAGGTGACCGGGTAGCCCGAAAGCAGCAGGACAATAAACGAGGCGAACATCGCCATAACGAGGTAATCATTGATTTCCATGGCTCTTCCCGAACAGAAATAGTAAAGACCGCGTCATCCGCGAGATAATGGCAATGCCGAAAAATCCGAAGCTGATGGGAATGACGGCCTTGATGGCCCAGCGCCATGGGAGCCCCAACGGGGCCACGGACCGTTCACTGTGAATCCAGGAATCGAGGAAAAACTGGTAGCCGTGAATGATGACTGCGACGATAAACGGCAGCATGAGAAACAGGGCGCCCAGAACCTCTATCCAATGCTTCACTTTTTCCGGAAACCGGTTGCTGATCAGGTCAACCCGGACATGGGCGTCGGTAATGACTGCGTAGGAAAGTCCGAACATAAAGGCCAGTCCGTAAAGATGCCATTCGAGTTCCTCCAGAACAACCAGGCCGTTGCTGAAACCGTAACGGAGAATCACCTGCAGTACGATGACCAAAATCAACAATCCGTTGGCCCATGCCAAAATCCTACCTAAGCCCAGGAGCAGATTGTCCAGCTTGTCCAACGGGCTCTCTTTTCTCTTAGTGGATTCCATTTTCACACCCGCCATATTCAATTGGATTGATGTGGTTTCAAGCAACCCGCGCGAGAAACCACATCCGGTTATCCAAATTCATCGATTGTGATGATTTTTACGGAAGTCGCCGGTGCCTTTGAACACCCGGGCGAAGAACGCACCACAGCCGATCACCGGCAAAGCCTACTTCATTTCGGTCTCGGCAAGTGGGCGACACTCTCATAGGGTTTGCATTGGGTCGAAAAGGCTTTGTAATCCTCCCAGACCTTCTTGAAAAACGCGTCTTGCGCGGCTTCTTCTTCAGCCACTTCAAACCATGTATCCTGAAACAGCTTCAGCATTTCAGGGGACCATACGCGATTTTGCGTACCGTGTTTCTCCACGTTTTCCCTCACCACCGCGCCCTGTTCAGCATGAGATTTGGCCATTGAGTACAGATTGATTGCGCGCACAGTGACCTCTATGAGCGACTTTTGACGGGGGCTCATGGCATTCCACGTATCTTTATTGATCAGAAGTTCCAGATTGGTGGCGGGCTGATGCCAACTCGGAAAATAATTGTATTTTGCCACTTTGTAAAAGCCGATCCGGGTATCGATGGCGGGCGTCGAAAACTCGGTCGCGTCTAGCGCTCCTTTTTCAAGTGCCGGGAAAATCTCCCCGCCGGGTATCGTCGTAACGGAAGCCCCGAGTTTGCTGAGCACTTTTCCGCCAAGACCGAAAAATCGAATTTTAACCCCTTTAAGATCTTCCGGGGTGTTGATCTCTTTTCTGAACCAACCGGCTGTTTCCGGTGCAAGAAAGCACAAAGGAAATACTTTTACATTGTATCCGGCTTGATCGTACATTTCCTGGTAGAGCTTTCCGCCGTTGCCAAAGTACATCCAGGCGATGTAATAAGGAAGACTCTGCCCAAAAGGAATGGCGGTATAAAACGATGCAGCCTTGATTTTTCCGGCAGCATACCCGGATGCCCAATACCCTGCGTTCACCTTTCCGGTAGAAACAGCATCGAGAATTTCAAAGGCCGGCATAAGCTTGCCCGGTTCGTAGATTTTCACCATTATGTTACCACCACTGGCCGACTCGAGATAGTCTTTGAATGACGTCAAGGAATCACCAAGGGTCGGAAGGGTGGTCGAAAAAGCGGAAGGTACCTTTAATATTATTTTTTTCTCTTTGTCGGCAGCGTACGCAGTTGTGCTCAATGCCACCAAAGTGATTGCCAATACCGATAGAAAAACTTTTTGCTTGAACCCCATAACGAACCTCCTCTGTTGATGTTGGTTTAATATCTAATCTTACGCCAAAGCGGATCATGCGAACTTGCAGATGATCCCCCCGTCAACAACCAGATTTTCTCCATTGATATATTTGGCTTCATCAGATGCCAGGAACAATGCCGCGTATGCTACATCCCACCCATCGCCCATCTTTCCTGTTGGACATTGTTGATCTCGAATATCGATCATCCTTTCGATATCGCCGCCGGCATATGTCTTTTTCAAAGGTTCTTGAATCATCGGTGTATTCATCAAACCAGGAAGAACGCAATTGGCCCGAATTCCTTTTTTCGCGTATTGAATGGCAACGTTCTGGGTCAACTGGTTCACTGCGCCTTTGGAGGCGTTGTATGCGCAACTCGGGTAGCCGGTAAATCTCAGTGAGGCAATGGACGAAACGTTGACAATAGCCCCATAGCCATTTTTCTCCATTGTCGGGAGACAATACTTGCAGGTCAGAAAGACACTTTTGACATTGACAGCCATAATCCGATCCCAGCTCTCTTCACTGAGTTCAACCGGCCCTCCTACCTCGACGATACCAACGTTGTTG
>JASJGV010000220.1:0-6167 GCA_033791325.1 Desulfobacterales bacterium
AATACCGCAAATACCTCGAAGAGCTACAGTAAGCGACCAGGAAAATTCTTCGATTCGAACAACCGACCATTGACGCCAACAACGTATATGCATTGGTCTCCGGTTACGAACTGGCGCTTGCCTGCGACATCCGGATCGCTGCAGATGAAGCCCGCATCGGATCTCCGGAAGCCAAGGTCACCTCTTCTGTCACAGGCGGTGCCATGCGGCTGGTCCAGGATCTGGTGGGTCCGGCAAAGGCCAAGGAACTGCTATTCACGGGCGATTATATTGACGGTAAGGAAGCCGAGAGGATCGGACTAGTAAACCGATCCGTACCATTGGACGATCTTTGGAGCACGGTGACATCCATGGCCGGGAAGATTTCGGAAAATGCATCCTTTTCCATCAAGATGATCAAAAAAGGGCTTCAGATGGCACAGGGGGAGACCAGCATGGATGCCCTGATGGACTTTGAAATAGAAGCCTGCATTGCCTGTGTTTCCACCAAGGAACGTCAGGCTTCATTAAAAAGCTTCGAAAATCGAAAAGATAAACCTGAATAAAATCTTTACCCAATTTAAAGGAGCCTGCCATGTTAGAAAAGGTCATCAACGCAAGTTCAGTCGCCATTGTAGGCGCATCCAAGGATGAAACCAAGCGGGGTTACCAGACGATTCGTACGCTCCTGGATGAAAAATACGAAGGCGGTATCTTCCCGGTAAATCCAAAAGAAACGACCATACTAGGACTCAAGTGCTACCCGAGTGTCTCTGACATCCCGGAGCCTGTCGACATGGCGCTGATTGCAACACCGGCACGTACGATCCCGACTGTATTGGAAGACTGCGGCCGGAAAGGCGTCCATGGTGCCGTCATCCTTGCCAACGGATTTGGTGAGGTGGGTGCCGAAGGAAAGCTGCTGGAAGAGGCATTTGTTGCCATAGCCAGGAAATACGGCATTCGCATCATCGGCCCCAACACATCCGGTATGATCAACATGCATCTGGGCTTGAACCTGGTGGGGCTTCAGAATTCGCCCAAGGGTGACATCGGACTCCTCTCCCAGAGTGGCAATATGGCTCTCACCCTCATTACCGAAGCAAAACTCAAGAGCAAAAAAGGTTTTTCAGCCTATGTGGGGGTCGGCAACGAAGCAGATATCAAATTTCACGAATATCTGGAATTTTTCAGTAGTGATCCAAACACCAAAGCCATTCTCATGTATGTCGAAGGCATGCAGATGGGAAGGGAGTTTCTGCAACAGGCCTATAAAACAACCCTTGAAAAGCCTATCATCCTCTTAAAAAGCGGACGATCTTCCACGGGCAAAAAATCTGCCGGATCCCATACCGGCGCTCTGGCCGGTATTTCAGAGGTTGCCAAGGGAGCCTTTATGCGGGCCGGTATTACCGTAATCGAAAATTCCAATGAACTCTTTCCGGCTGCCGAGACACTCTCCAGTCTTCCGCCCATGAAAAACAAAAGTATTGCCGTCCTTGCCGACGGCGGCGGGCATGCCACCATTGCCGCGGATCTCCTCACCGATCTGGGGGTCGACATTCCTGAACTAAGCGAGGCAACACAGAAAAAACTCAAAGGGATTCTCCCGGCAGCAGCCTCAGTGATCAATCCCATCGATGTTGCCGGTGGAACCGACTCGGATCCGTCTGTTTTTGCCGATTGTGCCAGAATCATGCTCAAAGACCCGCATATTGGCGGATTGTTGATTGTCGGACTCTTTGGGGGTTATGGCATCCGCTTTGCGAAACGACTCTCCCTGATGGAAGAGGACGCTGCCCATCAGATGGGAAAAATGGTCAGGTCCAGTAAAAAACCCATTGTCCTTCACAGTCTCTACAGCTCCGAGAAACCCCATTCCCTGGACCTGCTCCGATATTACGGCATCCCGGTATACGATTCTCTGGACATCGCTTGCAAATGCGTGTCTGTTCTGGCTTCCTACGGTGCCTACCTCAGAGGGTATCGTGCTAAAACCAACTTTGTTTTTAACTGGGGTGAGAAGGCTAAAAAGGAAGGTCTGGCGCTGATTCAACAAGCGCGAAAAGAAGGTCGGAGTGCCCTCCTGGAACATGAAGCCAAGGAGCTGTTGCGTCTGCATGGCGCGAAAATCTCCAAGGAGTTTCTTGTAAAAACAGCCCAGGAAGCCGTTGAAATCGCCAGGAAAATCAAAGGTCGTAAAGTTCTAAAAATTGCATCGCCGGATATACTGCATAAAAGCGACGCCGGCGGCGTGGCCCTTGGTCTGAAAACCGACCAGGAGATCCGGACTGCTTTCAAGCATATCCTGAAGAGTGCCCGAGACTACAACCCTGATGCCGATATCAGGGGCGTCCTGCTCTCCTCCATGGCCAACAAAGGCCTTGAAACCATTATCGGAACCAAGATGGACGACCAGTTCGGCCCGGTCATCATGTATGGTCTGGGGGGCATTATGGTGGAAATTCTCAAGGATGTTTCCTTCCGGGTGCTGCCTCTCTCGCGGCGGAGTGCCAAACGCATGATCCAGGAAACCCAGTCCGCCCCCATTCTTGAAGGGATCAGGGGAAACCGCCCTTATGACAGGAAAGCACTCATCAGTCTGCTGATGCTGTGCTCCGAGCTGATTGAATCCTACCCCGACATCCTGGAGATGGATCTGAATCCTGTGATCGTCCACCACGAGGGCTGCAGTATAGCCGACGCGCGGATTATCCTAAAATAAAATTGTTTCACAATTTTATGAAACGCGACGTTGTCGCTGATCAGTTTTTGATGATACCTAAGATCCGATCTTTTGTTGACATGAATCGACTTTCACGATAAATCGGCATAAAATATAGACCTAAGCTGAGTGCTTAATTATTAGAGAATTGGGCATTCCCAAAAACCCGAAGAGCTCAACTTAGGACAGATTAAAATTGAGGTTATGTCAGGTTCTATCAAACCATCCCGGCCTTTGTCTGGGGTGGTTTTTTTTATTCTATTTATGTTCTTATAGCATTTGTCAAAATAGCATTGCGTTTACTCCGAAAACACCTAAAGGAGTGCTCATGGCAGTAAAAATTACAGTACTCGTGGCCTATTTTCTGATCGTTCTTTGCATCGGCTTTATTGCAAGGACAAAACTCAGATCACCCCCGGAAACCTATTTTCTGGCCGATCGTCAATTTGGCACGCTGATTTTGCTGAGCACCATGGTGGCAACCAATTTCTCGGCATTTACCGTCTTTGGGACATCCGGTGCGGGTTACCGGGATGGGTATGCCTTTTTTCCTATCATGGGATTCGGCACGGGATTCATGGCGCTGACGTTCTGGTTCCTGGGCAGAAAAATCTGGGAGGTCGGCAGAGACCGGGGTGTGGTCACACCGCCGGAGCTCGTCAGATCCCTATACCACAGCCCTGTTCTTTCGCTGATGTTTGCGGCGGTCATGATCATCTTCACCATACCTTATCTGGCACTGCAGCCCATGGCTGCCGGCTATGCTCTTGAGGCCCTCATCGGTCTACCCTACGTTTATGGGTGTGTTCTGGTAACAGTCATTATTGTTCTCTATACAATCAAGGGCGGCCTCCGAGCTGTTGCCTGGACCGATATGTTTCAGGGAATCATGATGTTTATACTGCTGCTGGCTTCATTGATTATCGTGGCAAACCACCACGGTGGGTTTGTGGAAGCACACCAGAAACTTTTTTCTTTACACCCGGAATTGTTCTCACGACCTGGCGGCACCGGGAAATACACCTACGGTATCTGGTTCAGTTATATCATGCTGTGGTTTTTCTGCGATCCCATGTTTCCGCAACTTTTTCAGCGCTTCTTCACCGCAAAAGAACCGAATGTTATCGCCAGAACAATGCTTTTTTACCCACTCATCTGCACACTGGTGTTCTTTCTGCCTATCTCGGTGGGTGTCATGGGTCACCTGTCTTTTCCGGACCTCGTAGGTAAAGAGGCAGACCGCATCCTGCCCATGACCCTTACCCTGATCTCGGGTGATTTTATGGCAGCCCTGGTGTTAGCCGCCGGTCTGGCCGCCCTGATGTCCACCATGGACTCTCAGCTTTTGACCATGAGTTCCATTTTCAGTCGGGATATTCTTCCCTTGATTAAAAAAACCAAAGGCCAGACAAGCATCAGCGGGCGGGTGTTTGTCATCTTTTTAAGTATTGCCGGATTGCTGCTTGCCCTGAAGCCACCGGCGACCATTCTACAGATAGCCACCCAGACCTTTACAGGATTGGCCGTTCTGTTTCCGACGGTCCTGTTTGGCTTGTATCTCAAACGGGTCTATTCAGCGGCAGCCATCCTGTCGATTATAGCCGGTGAAAGTGTCATGCTGCTTTTCTATTTCAAGGTGTGGGCAGGGGGCGCTGTGCTGCCCGTCATTTGGGTCATGCTGGCGACATTTGCCGTGTATATCGCCATCCATGTCGTGCGAATGCAGCAGGATGGTCGCCTTACAATGCCTGCCCCCAAATGGCTTTCCAATCGTTATGTATACCTGTTCATGGGAATTTTTATCCTGGGGATGGATTTCTGGGCCTGGAATCGTGCGACACCGATGTTTCTGGGGGTTCCGGCCTGGATTTTTCATTTTGTGCTGCTGTCAGCACTTCAGACGGTAGGGATGGTCTTCTTGCTCCGTTCAGACCTGATGGATGAAGATTGAAGAATCTCGCTGAAACGTATATTATCAGATTGGTACCGCGGCTTTGTAAATAACCCCTTCCCCATGAATGGTATAACCAGGGACAGCAGCCGGAACCAGCACAGATGAACCCTTTTTAAATTCCAACGGTTTCATGCTGTGGCTTTCCGTAATTATATGCTGTCCGGATGTGCAGAGTAGAATCTCGACACTCCTGTCGGCCTGACCTGTATATTGCCCCCCGGCATCCAGTGTAATGACCGAAAGTTCGAACTCCCTGGCAGGGGTCTGGTAAACACCCACCTGCTGTTCCCGGTTCTCGGGCAGAAGAATTTCGACATCTTTCTCCTTAAAAGAAAGGATACGCATCAGCTCGGCAACATCCACGTGCTTGGATGTCAAACCGCCCCGGAGTACATTGTCGGAGTTGGCCATGAGTTCGATCCCCACCCCGCTCAGGTAGGCGTGTAGCTCACCCTGTTCCAGAAACAGGGCTTGCCCCGGTTGAAGATGGACAAGGTTGAGTATGGCCGGAAAGATTACACCGATATCGGATGGATACGCGTGATGGAGTCTGACAACCCAGTCATATTCGGGTCGTTCATGTTTACGGGCTTCGGCGTGGTTGACAGCTTCACGAACAACCCCGGCCTGCTTCCGGGAGCTCATATGCATGATGGATTGAAAAAAAGCCTGGGTGCTGAAATCCGGAATGGGCTTATCCAACTGGTTGAACGATTCCTGAAGAGATTCGGGGCAGAGCTGATGGAGCAGCGTTGCTGTTTCGGAAATGTTCCTGAAACCGCACAAGCCCCAGAAAGATGTCAATGCACACAGGCATTCCGGTTTGTGATGGGGGTCTTTGTAATTTCGCTCAAGGGCATCAAAAGGGATAGCAAGGGCTTCTTCACGGGCATAACCCTCCTGTGCGTCAACAGCACCGGGATGTGCCTGGATGGACAAGGGTTCAGCCGCCGCAAGCACCTTGAATAGATAGGGCAGCTTTCCATCAAATTTTTCTGCAACCTTTTTCCCCAGAATTTCTACGGGCTGAGCCTGAATCAGATCCAGCAGGGAGTCCCAACCATTTTCGGTGGCTACAAGAGAAGGCGCCTTGGGATGGGCCCCCATCCATATCTCGGCCTGGGGTCGGGCTGCAGGTGATGGCTGTCCCATGAGCTCTGCTATGGCGGTGCGGGACCCCCATGCATATTCCTGGATCGTATTTCTGAGATATGTGATATGTTTCATTAAAAAATCGTTTCACAATTTTTTGTAGCGACTGCGTCGCTAGTTCGGTGTGACATCTTTGTTACCCTTGAAACTCTTTATACCGCTTGTCATAATAATGTTCTGAAAATAGGGTCGCGGCATAAGGGTTTGTAACAGAAAAACGGTCCTCAATCGGAACGTTTTTCTGACAACCCCTATATAGGCTCGAACAATAACATCGACCACCACACGGTGGCAATAAAAAAAAGGATCATCTCCAAGAGAGATGATCCAGATAAGAAAGCGACAAGATCACGAATT
>JASJGV010000221.1:0-3702 GCA_033791325.1 Desulfobacterales bacterium
TAAAACTTTCATTTACATCCTCCTGGCCTAACGTTAAGTGTGGGCCCTTTTATTAGTGTCTCGCTCAGGGATGGTTGAAGCCCCTCGCCTTTGAGCGAAGAAAAGGTTCATTGGATGGCCTTTGCTTCTCAGGCAAAAACCCGAAAGAGCACATCGCTGAGTTGCTCGACTTTCAGTGCAGTATTATCTCCGTTAATATTCTGTATTTGTTCTATCTTCTCATTCAGTGCCCCCAGGCTGATACCCGGAAATTTATGTCGCTGAAATTCCGGTCGGTTATGCGAATTCGGGAGGTATGACAACAACCACTTTACCAGACGGCGTCCATTGGCTACAGAGCACCCCCCCATCCGATCATAAAAACCAGGGTTTGGTCGTTCGGATCGATCCGCAATCATGGTATCGAGCACATCACCAATCCTCTCACATGCCAGCGGACCGTTCTGTGCTGACAGAAAGCGATCGATATTTGTTTGCCTTTCATCACCATCTGCGGCACCGAATTCATCTGCAATAATTTTTTCAATTGTCAATCGCAGCTCATCAAAAGTAAAGCATTGGTGGCTGAGTAAATTGGGTAAACGATAGAAACCATTATCGTAATAGGCATTGACGCATGGGCGGTATGTGATTGCCGGAACCCTCATCACATAGGCCTCTACCCCGGTCGTACAGCCGTTATGCACCAGTACTTTCGCAGCCAGAAGCCAGGGAACGACATTACCTTCGTTGGTCACCCGAACATGTTTACACCTTGCGGCGATCCTGCGGTAAGCCGCATGATTTTCGGTGGGATGGGGCCTGACAACAATTGTCCAGGTGGGAAACGCTTCTGCCAGTTCCGGGATCAGTTTTTTAAACGCATCGAACAAGGCTTGTTTGTGATCCCTCAGTCCTTCTGCGAATTCCCGGCTCATGCCTCTTGCGGCTTTACCAAAACGTGGCTCGTCACCGGAACTCTTTACCGGCAGGAACAGGTTTTGATGAGGGTAAAAAGCATTGACGTGATTGACATTCGTATTGATGAGGATAAAATTTTTGTGGTTTTTTTGAATCGCTTTGATTTCTTCAGCATAGAAGTCACGCATTTCGGGTCGCAGCATGTCACCACGTGGATTTCCCGTAATATGGATCGGGGTATTCGAAGGCAGGTGTGGATACTGGCGCCATAAATCTGCATTATCCTGACCCCATGCAAAGAGATGGGAGACATGCTTTATTCCCGTGGGTGAGATCCGGCGCGAAAAGAACGTTTCGGGTGGCAGATGCACCAGGGCCTCTTCATCCCAGGCCACGACCTCGTGTCCAATCTTGCGTAAAACCTGGAACATTTTTCCACCGCGGGCTGTCAAACTCTTGGATAGGTATATGCTTCTGGGGAAAGAAGCAATCCGGTTGTCAATTTCCCAACGTGATCCGATCAATGCAGAGAAACCCCGGCGAGCTGCAATACATGCCAACAGGAGCTTGGCATCGAATTCGCGCACCTGGTTTTCAACGGGAATGATGAGTGATTTATTCATTTTTGGGCCTCTAACGCTTCCCACCGTTCAGCGAAAGATTCAAAGAGTTTCGGTTCGCTGGAAATGGCACAGATCTCCTGATTGATCCAATACGATAGTGTCGACCAGTTATAACTGCCGAAAACAACCCAGCGCCGGCTACCCTGCTCGACTAAGACAAATTTATTATGCATAGGCAATCTCTCGGCATGAACGATCCTTCGAAAGGGTATTCCAGCCTCGGTCAGACTCTTTTCAGCCTTCAACGATACGCGTCTGAGGGTCGCTTCTGCCAGAATTTCAAGTGACGCTCCCCGGCGAGAAGTATTCAGCATGATTTTGATGGCGGTCGACCCGTTGAGGTGCGAGGCCGCAACACGGATGCGGGCACCCTTGCCGAAACGCCCCAGGAAGGACGCTGCCGCATGGGGTTGGGCTTGCGGCAGGAAATGAATATCCGTGTTTGCCCCCCGTAAGGCACGGTTACCGTCTGCAAAAAAAGGTTCAAAAATCCTGTGTCGTGCCCGGTGAACCCATCGCGCATGCTTTACCAGACCATCGAACAGTACTGGTTCGCTGATTCCAACCAGCACGTTGTGGGCCCGGTTATGGTCTCCGATTTGATCAATAATCTCCGGTCTATCCTCGGGATTGTCCCCGGAAGGGTTGAAGGATCCAATGAAAGCAACGGGTTTGGGATGAGAGAAACAGTATAGTTTTTCGTGAAGGTTGGGATTGCCCATTTTTCTCCCCGGCATCGGCAGACGTGGTGGCAGGCATACGGACCGAAATCCGCTACCCAGGCCCTGTGCCCCGGAGAGCATGGCAACCACGGCGTTGTTGGCGTCTGGCACATGGGGATTACCCTCCAGGGTCACCGTCACGTTGACATTCCGGCCATGAGCCTTAAGCAACAGGTCAGCCAGCCTCCGGTCACGGAAATAGTAGGTCACCCAGTCAATGCTCCCGCCGGTCGGAACAGCTTCAATCTGTTCGGCCAATAGATCTCTCAGGCGGCCTGTTGGTTGGTCGGGGCCACCAAAATAGATTTCATAATGAGAACCGGCTGACAAATTTGATCTCCATGGTGTTATAGGGGTTGTCAGAAAAACGTTCCGATTGAGGACCGTCTTCCTGCTACAAACCCTTATGCCGCCATCCTATTTTCGGAACATTATTTGGACAAGCGGTATAAAGGAATCTCCAAGGCTGCATCCCACCTGGAAAGATGAGATCCTATCCCGCTTGTGGACTGATCTTAAAGATCTCACTTGAGATCTGCTCTACTTGTGCCACGCTGTTATCGTCAAGTGCCTTCTTGATCCGTGAAACCCGTTCACGTACCTCGCCAAGGGACGTTCCCGGATAACGATGACGATGAAATTCCGGGCGGTTGTGCGAATCCGGAAGGTAAGAGAGCAGCTTTTTTATGAACCGCCGTGAGGTTGCCACAGTCCAGCCATTCAACCGATTTATCAGGGTTGGTTCCGGTAGTTGGGAAGTGCCTTTCATTATTTTCTCGATAACGTCTACGATGCGCTCGCAAGCCAGTGGTCCGTTTGTCGCTGCCAGGTGGTGATCAATCAGTACTTTGCTTTCATTGCCATCCACAGCGTCAAGTTCACCGGCCAGAATCTTCATCAGGGTTGTCTGCAACTGCTCGAAATTTGAACATTCATGGCTCAAACGGTTGGGCAATTGGTAAAAGCCATAGTCGTAGGTGTCATTGGCAGTCTCCCTGTAGGAAATGGCCGGGACGCGCATGACATAAGCTTCCACGCCCGTGGTACAGCCGTTGTGAATGAGCGCCTTTGCAGCCATCAGCCAGGGGATCACGTTGCCCTCATTGGTGACGTGCACCCGCTCAAGCCCCGAAGCAATCTTGCGATAAATTTCAGGATTTTCCACCTGGTGGGGACGCACAACTATGGTAGAATCGGGAAATGCCTTTGCAAGGGCCGGTATCATCTCCTGGAAATGTTCGAAAGTTGCCTGTTTAAGATCGCGCAGTCCTTCGGCATACTCGCGGCTCATACCCCGGGCTGCCCGGCCGAATTTCGGTTCATCTCCCGGATTGTCAGACGGAAGAAACAGATTGCGGATTGGAGAAAAAGCGTTAACGTGATTGAAGTTGGTATTGATGAGAATGAAGTCTCCGTATTTTTCCCGTATTTTATTGACCTGATCTTCGTAATACGGC
>JASJGV010000222.1:0-2681 GCA_033791325.1 Desulfobacterales bacterium
CAAAAAAATGTCCAGGCGTATTGAAACCTTAAAAGATAAGCGGGATTCCATCGGTGGTATCGTGAATTGTGTTTGCAGAAAGGTTCCAGCAGGGCTTGGAGAGCCGGTGTTCGGAAAAATGGAGGCACTGCTGGCCCAGGCCATGCTATCGATTCCGGCAACCAAAGGGTTTGAGATTGGGTCTGGTTTTTTGGGAACCCGTATGCAGGGCTCGGAACATAACGACCCGTTTATATCGACAGAAAAGGGTCTGAGAACCAAAACCAACTTCAGCGGTGGTATCCAGGGCGGTATTTCCAATGGTGAACCCATCTATTTTCGGGTGGCCTTCAAACCCCCGGCCACCATCGGGATTGCTCAGCAGACAGTTGATTTCGAAGGCGTTGAAACGATTCTGGAAGGCAGAGGACGCCATGATCCGTGCGTGGTTCCACGGGCCGTACCCATTGTGGAAGGGATGGCTGCCCTGGTGATTGCAGATATGCTGCTGCAGCAGAAAACAAGGAAGCAGGACCTGTGATGAGATTTTCGGATCGTATAGAGGCCGTGGAGGCATCCAGAACGGTTCAGTTTACATCCCTTGTCGCAGACAGCATCGCAAAGGGTGTATCCGTCATCAACCTGGCGGTGGGGGAACCGGAATATGGCGCACCCATGCCGGTTGTCTCTGCCACCAAACAAGCTCTTGATGAGGGGAAAACGCGTTATAGCCCGGTGCAAGGTATCAAGGAGTTGAAATCAAGACTTGCCGGGCAGTTTGAAGGCTATGGTGAAGAGAACATCATCGTTTCCAATGGATCCAAACAATCTCTTTATGCCATCTTTCAAACGATCTGCAATCCCCAAGACGAGGTGGTCATCCCAAAACCCTACTGGGTCAGTTTTTCCGAACAGGTGAAACTTGCTTCCGCGATTCCGGTGTTTGTGGATACCGTGGCGCATCAACTGGACTGCCAGGCTGTGTCGGAAGCCATCACCGATAGAACTCGTGCGATCATCATCAACGCGCCCAACAACCCTACAGGTGCTGTATACCCTTTCGAGGCCTTGAGAAAAATTGCCGATATGGCTGTGGCAAACGATCTGTTTATTATTTCGGATGAAGCCTATTACACCTTCGTATATGAAGACGACCCACCGGACGATTTTTACAGTATGCAGGACATTCGGGACAGACTTGTTGTGGTGAGGAGTTTTTCAAAAACATATGGCATGACAGGTTTCAGGGTTGGTTATGTCGCGGCAGCAAAGGAAATCATTTCAGCTCTGGGTCGGCTTCAAAGCCATTTAACCGGTAATGTCTGTACCTTTGCCCAGGAGGGGGCCCTGGCGGCGCTTTCTTTGGATCCGATGCTGATTAAAGAAAATTGTGTCCGACTTAAAAAGAAGAGAGATCTGGCGTATGAATATGCCTGCCGGCAGTTTGACTGTATTAAACCTGGGGGTGGTTTTTATATTTTTCCGGATGTGTCGCAATATTTGAAAGAAGATCGCACATCCGAGGACTTTGCTGCCAACCTTTTCAAAAAAGCAGGCGTTGCAGTGGTTCCTGGCGAAGCTTTTGGAATGGGAGGCCATGTTCGGATATCCTATGCTGTTCCGGAAACAGAATTGATAGAAGGCTTTGAAAGGATTGCAAGCGTATTATGATTGGTATCTTAGGTTTTGGTCGATTTGGAAAGCTGATGGCACAGTACCTGGCCAGAGATTTTGATGTCCTGGTCTACAACCGCAGTGATAATGCCGATGCCATTATAGCAAGTGGTGCAAAACCTGCATCCCTTGAGGAGGTCTGTCGTCAAAAAATGATCATCCTTTCGGTGCCCATATCTGTTTTCCGTGTTACCCTGGAAACAGTTGCACCCCTGTTGAATCCGGATGCTTTGGTGATCGACGTGTGCTCAGTCAAGGAATACCCGGTCAGGCTGATGAAAGATCTGTTGCCGGAAGGGGTGTCCATCCTGGCGACGCATCCCATGTTTGGCCCTGATAGTGCCGCCGATGCACTCCAGGGCAGAAAAATCGTTTTATGTGCCGAAAGAATCAATGATTCGGTTTATCAGAAAATTAAATCTTATCTCATGTCCAAAGGGTTGGTGGTCATTGAAGCCACCCCGGAAGCGCATGACCGGCAGATTGCCGTCAGTCTTGCACTGACCCATTTTATTGGGCGGTCCCTGGCTGAGTTCGGGGCAACACCACTGGACGTCGATACCGAAGGCTACCAGCGGTTGCTGCATGTCCTGGGTGTGGTGGAAAACGACACCTGGCAGTTGTTCGAAGACATGAATACCTACAATCCTTATGCGGCTGAAAGTCGTTCTGAATTCATGGCAGCAGTCGAACGAATACACCAGCGTTTGCCTGGGGCGCCGGGATAGAAATAATTTAGATAACTCCTTGATAGTGATTTATTGCTGTGCTATAGGTGCTGCGTTATGAATTATTTAATACAGACAAACAATCGATTTTGGTGGTGGCAGGCTCAGATATCCAAACCTGCCAACGGGATTTTATGCGCATAGTATCATAAGCAACATAGACTGAAACAAGCCGCGGGCAGCTCGATGTGCCGCGGCTTTTTTATTGCATGAAAAAGGGCCGTGGCTTCAACCACGACCTTTTTTTTTGTGTTTTTAGGCGTGTCATAAATATGGAAACCCCTTTGCGGAGGAGCCAAA
>JASJGV010000223.1:0-3036 GCA_033791325.1 Desulfobacterales bacterium
GCCGGAGGTGGGGTCAATCCCTCCGTCTGAAAGGGTGTTTCCGAGAACACCTGTTGAATTCGCACCGGGTGTGATCCATAGATCGCCGGTATTATAGAGACCGCCCCACTGCACACCCAGTTCCATGGAGACACCCTTGGCCGCCTCGACAATATGTGCTTCAATCAGAACCTGAGGCGTTGGCTTGTCGAGTTCTAAGATCAAGGGGATCATTCTTTCAAGGTCACTGTAAATAGCCTGGATGATAAGAGAATTCGTGTGGTCGTCTACCATGACGGAACCGATGGGCTGATCTTTCTCTTTTTGGGACAGGAACATGGAAAGACTTTCCCGGAGTTTGTTGGCATCGGCAAATTCAACCGGAACTACCTGGGTAATCAATGGCTCCACCAGTTCCACATCTTTTGTCTGGGCCTTGATTTTTTGTTCGGTGGTCAGCCGTTCAAGGTCTCTGTTGATATCTTCATGGGTCACAATACGGATGATATCCCCATCCCAGGCATAAGAAAGCCCCTGGGTATTCAGAATGCTTAGAAAAACCTGGTCCCATGAAGCGTCTTTAACATCGATATTGATGTTTCCTTTTACGTTTTCATTGACAACCAGGTTCAAACCGACAGCACGAGTCAACGCCCTCAGTAGTACCGTTACATCGGTTTCGTGCATGCGCATGGTAATCTTTTTGGTTGGAAGCGGTTTTTCCCTTTCGGTTTTCTGCTTTTCCGCTTCTTTGACAGTCAACACACGTGGTGGAAGCTTGATGGTGCGCTTTCTTGTTTGTGGAGAATACCCTTTGGATTTTTCAGCAGTCGTTTTCCATTGTTTGAAAAACTGATCGATTTCCACTTCATCCTGCTTATGCGCACAACCGGAAAGTAAGGAAAACAGGAAAAAGACGGAAACCATCCATGGGACGATACGCGAATATGTAATTTGTCTTTTCATATTAAAAGTTTATTCCCTTTCTTCCAATGACATGTTAACGGGTTCATCTAATGGAAGGACAATGGTGTCAGAATTATTTTCAAGCCCCAGGACTATCTTGGCCGGCGAAATCTTTTTAACATAATATCCTGTTTCACTCAGTTGATCACCGGTTTCATATTCGTTGCCATTGACAATGGCGATGAGCGTATCGGGTGTCTGCAAAAATCCGCTGTAGGATATTTGAACGGTTTGAACCGTTACCTCAGCACGGGCCTCAAATGGCTCGGAGGTAAGATGTGCCCCAGATTGCAGGAAAGGGGTGTCCTGTGGCCAGACTTTTTCGGCCTGATCGATAATATATTTATCGGCGGCTGAAATATATTCGTTGGACAAGCTCGTGGCAGCGTCAATGACGAACTTTTTCATTTCCGATAGCGTCTGATTTGAACCTTGCACGACGATGTTATCACCGGAATCAAAAAAATAAGAGTAGCCGCCATAAGCGACAACGATGATCATCACCAGCATAATGATTTTTTCTCTATTCACCATAATCTGCTTTGCTATAACTCTTGAGCGATCCAGAGTTTCATCAGGATCTTTTGTTTTTCGTTGGCATTCTCGATCCGGATCGTTTCTATATGCTCCAGATAGGGTAGTGTCCCGAATTGGAGAATCAGTTTTCGAAGATTAATGAAATCTCCCGTCATATCAATACTCATCTTGAGCATTCCGGACCCATCCAACAAGCCACCAACATCGGTCATGAGGTTGTTTAGCTTAAACCCGTTTAACTGAATGATCTCTTGAATGATGGATGATATCTTGCCGGTATCATTTTTAGACAGCTTTTCTTTTTTAGGAAATGGAAGGTTTTCAGGAACTTCGAAATTGGTTTTTTTGGTCAGGTCAGTAAAAATAGGCGAAAGTATTTTCTGCTCTTCGATTTGGCCCTTTATCATATTAATTTCATTTTCAATGTTGCTGTAAGCGATATAATTGGGAAAGACCGAAAGGAGCATAAAAAAGAGAACTCCTCCGCCAAATAAAGCAATGATCATTATATTTTTCTTCGGCAGTTGACGAATAGGCATCGATTTGTCCAAATAGTATGGTTGTCAAACAAGTTTTTGCCTCGAAAAGGCGATATTAAACCAGGTCGAGTTTCGCTGTAAAAAGCAAGACTTCTTTATGGTCAAGATATTTAAATGACTTGTTTTCAATGCTGGGCGTCCTGAACAGAGGAGAACCCTTCAATTTAACGATATAGCCGGCCAGTGTAGATTCAAATGTAAGGCGGTCACCTATAACAACACCTTCTACCTCAAGCTGCTGTTTGGGCTGTTTGCCGGTTGCTAACGGCTTTTTACCCATAGCGGCTGATATACTGAGTAACCGTATTTCAGGTGGTGTCATGGATGATATCGCATTGATAACCGCTATGCCTTTGTACCTATCCCCGAGTTCTTTAATGGCTTTACGCTTATACCGGGTTTTGGATGCCAGGCCGATGATGAGATTTTTATTGACGAGAGGTTTGAAACTTTCAACCTTTGTCTGCAGTTTAGCAAGTTCCAGTTCTTTTTGATCGATCAGATTATTACCCCATAGAAACAGCCCGAAGCATACGGCGAGAAAAAAAAGAATACTGACGAGTATTCCCTGGTTAACCTTGCGTGCGCTGTCGGCCGTTTGCTTGTCTTTGTAAGTGTAGATGAAATTCGGCGTCAGGGCATTATTTGAAAGAGCCATGCCGATGGCCGGAGCAAAGGCCTCTTTTTCTGACAGGGTGTCAGGTATGGTCGCAATGCCCAGATAGTTCAATTTTGCCGAAAATGGATTCATTGTATCGATGGGGATGTCGAGCTGTTCTTTCATATATACGTATAGTCGTTCGTAAACACTCATCTGGCCGGATACATAGACTTTGCTTATGCGGTCTTTGTTGAAATGGAGATAATAGTGCGACAAGGTTCTCTCAACCTGTTTGACCAGGCGCTCGAGGGCGGGTTGAATCATGCCGAATACATCATGTTCTCGAAGGATGTGACCGGTCTCTTCCAGTCGAATCGGTTCCGCATTAGAGATGTGGTCAAAGAAAATCTTGCG
>JASJGV010000224.1:0-3133 GCA_033791325.1 Desulfobacterales bacterium
CCTGCAGCGTCCACAGGACGCACCATGCGACCGACAATGGTACCGTTCTCACGAGTCTGCATCCAGGAATCTTCCATTTCCCGTTCGTGAAAAACCTGGATACGCTCTATGGCTTTGCCAAGGGTTGTCAGGAATGCATCATCAACAAGCCCATAGGCTTCTTTGAGTTCAGCGGTTGATACCTGTAAATCCTCTATTGTAAGATCCGGAGCATCAAACTTTCTGGTGTATTCAAGGACAGCTTCATCCCCCCGCTTCTTCACCTGTTCGATGATATCAACCACAAGATCACGGCAACTGTTTTCAGCAGGCTGAAAACGATTTAAGAGCCCCTGAAGACATTTCTCACCCTCCGGGCTTTTTGTTGTAAATGGTTTTATCAGCATAATTCCAAATAACTCCCAATTCATGAGTCTGTTGATTCAATAGAATTTTTGTTCGCTATCGAGGCAAACGAAAAATTTTACCGCAGGTGCCCTGCAAGAAATGCCCTTGGGGTGCATATAGTGAATATTCCGAGAATAAAATTTTTCGTTTAACGAAGAAAGCGAGCAAAAAGGCATTTAATCAACGTACTCATTTCATTCCCCAATGAATCCCGATGGTTCCCATCATAAATTTCTTATAAGCAACACCTGTAAAACCCGCTTCCCGGAAAATTGTGGCAAGTTCTTCCGCTGTATGAAACCCCATGGTTGATCCGGTAAGATAGCTGTAAGCAGCTTCATCACTGGCAATAAAACGACCAAGTAAAGGAATACCAAAACGAAAATAAAAACGGATAAAAGGATAAAGAAAATTCTTCTCCGGCGGCGTGGTGTCAAGGCAAACCACTCGTCCACCGGGTTTCAGTACCCTGTAAATTTCTTTGAGCACCTGCAGGCTGTCATCAACATTTCTCAGCAAATACCCAAAAGTCACAGACTCAAAACTATTATCTTTAAACGGCAGACTAGTGGCGTCGCTGGCTTGCCATTCAATTGGCTGATCAGCAAACCTTTTTTGGGCCTCACTCAGCATATTCAGAGAAAAATCAGCACCTATATGACGACCCTTTGGATGCTGCTTTGCCATAAAAGCAGCGATATCTCCTGTACCGGCGCCAAGATCAAGTACCCAACCGGTTCCAGGGTCTCCTGCTTTTTTCACCACAAAACGTCGCCACCCCTGATCCTGGCCCATGGTCATGACCCGATTCATCAGATCATAACTCGGAGCAATATCATCAAACATCTTCTGTACGCCTGAGCCCTTACCTTCACTCACATTCTTTTCCTAATTTAATATTGATGGCGTCGTATTTTTACCCTTAAGGGTAAAAACTCTTTATCTTGCCCTTAGCATGGTGCAAAACCGGGCGTTCGCGGAAACGGAATCACTTCTCTAATATTATTCATACCTGTTGCAAACTGGACAAGCCGTTCAAATCCCAGGCCAAAGCCAGCATGGGGCACTGTTCCATAACGCCTGAGATCAAGATACCAGTCATACTCTTTTGTATCAATGCCAGCTTCCACCATGCGTTGCGTAAGTACATCGAGCCGTTCTTCACGCTGCGAACCGCCAACGAGTTCACCAATTCCGGGAACCAGAATATCCATGGCAGCCACGGTTTTACCATCATCACTGAGACGCATATAAAATGGCTTAATGCTTGCCGGATAGTCAGTCACAATCACCGGGCATTTATAAACCTCTTCGGTGAGATAACGCTCATGCTCAGACTGCAGGTCAATGCCCCATTGCACAGGGTACTCGAAGGTATCCACCACATTACTCAGCTCTTCAACGGCTGCACTATAGGTGATGTGAACAAAATCCTTTTCCACAACGTTCTGTAGTTTCTTCACCAGACCTTTTTCAATAAACTTATCAAAAAGAGCCAAATCATCAGTACAGTTTTCCAAAACGTCCTGCAAAACAAATTTGAGCAAATCGGTTGCCAGTTCCATATTACAGGCAAGATCACAGAAGGCCATCTCCGGCTCTATCATCCAGAATTCTGCCAGATGACGACTGGTGTTGGAATTCTCTGCTCTGAAGGTAGGGCCAAATGTGTACACCTGTCCAAGAGCTAAAGCATACACTTCAGCCTGAAGCTGACCGCTCACAGTAAGACCTGCCTGGGAGCCAAAAAAAGGAGCATTATTTTTTTCGCCTGTTGCGCTGACCTCAAACATTTCTCCAGCCCCTTCGCAATCACTGGTGGTGATAATGGGCGTGTGAACCTGCACAAAGTCACGTTCATGAAAAAACCTGTTTACAGCAAAAGAAAGTCGGGATCGTACACGAGTCACAGCACCAAGGGCATTGGTTCTTGGACGCAGGTGACTAATTGTTCGTAAAAATTCAAGGGAATGTCTTTTTTTCTGTAGCGGGTAGGTTTCAGGATCTGCCCAGCCAGCCACTTGTACGGACTCTGCATGCAACTCCACGTCCTGCCCTTTGGCTGGAGACTTTTTTAAATCACCAGTTATCACAACACTACAGCCAGCACTCAGTTTGATAATTTCCTGATCATAGTTTGCAAGTTCTTTATCCGCAATAACCTGGAGATTTGCGAGGCAGGAACCATCGTTGACGTCAAGAAAAGAAAAAGAACCGGTATCGCGGCGGGTGCGTACCCAGCCCCGGATCATAACCCTGCCATCAACTTTCTTTTGCCGGAAGATCTTTTGTATTCGTATACTTTCAGGCATTCTCTTTTCCGTTGTAATAAAACAGTACCAGCTCACCTCTTCCCGGAAGATCCTGCGGTGAAGTTCCACTGATTTCCGCCAAGTGGGCACCCACCACTGAACATTTCACAGTGAGAAGAAAATATATTTCAGCTTCTACTTCAGAAAGGGTTTCAAAATTCCCCTGACCTTTAGAAATAATGATATCCGCATCATTGAATGTTTGCAGCAGCTCAGCAGAACAAATATCCAATGGGGTTCCAGGACAACTTGTCCCATTTTCCAGAATGCTGGCAAAGGTATCAATGCCACAGGCACGTGCATCTGCAAACAGGGCATCATTAATAATAGGCCCGCTTTTCACAGCCACAGTCACATCCAGACCCATATCTGCCAAGGCTTCAACGACCAGAGAATCATACACGATCTCACCTGAGTTATCAGCCAGATAAAGC
>JASJGV010000225.1:0-6325 GCA_033791325.1 Desulfobacterales bacterium
ACATTGCGGGTGAATATCGGGATGGGTTAGGCTCCCACAAACACCACCGCTGGTAAGGGGGTCTCTTCTGCCAGGATTCCCGGCCCAATCCTGAGGGCCAGCCAGCCACCCCTCATTCACAAGTTGACCAGAATTATACGATGGAATCAACAAGGCCTGAAATTATTCAACCCGGTTTCATTGCAACTCATCCGGGACAAAAGGGGCACTTCTGTGCATAAATACCAGGGCTATGTTCTAACACTTTCACTGGCGGTGATTTTTGTATTTATCGGAACCCAATGCGGTTGTCCGATTGGGGTTGAAAGGTTGGCGTGCCTCCAAGATATCACACCGAGTGTTTTTATTGATCCCCAAAAAGGTGAACCAGAGTTGCTTTTTGAAGTGGGACTTACTCCCAGGGGAAACAAAACGGCTCTCCCTGGCCCGCTTTTGTTTCTGGAAAAATCTTTCCCGATCCTAATCTGCTCATGTTCACTTTATGAAGGTTTAAAAAGTCGCTATCCCCCGTCACTACTTTCCACTTACTTTTAAACTATCTGACAACTTTATTGTCTTTGCCTCAAACCGCCACCATTTTAGCAGAGAAATGGTAGCTGGCCTAAAGGCAACTGGGGCATGTCGCATATGGGGAGGATGCTGCGAAATAGATACGAATTCCATAATTGTCTACTTAAATTAATCGTACGGTAAAAAAGGTCGATGAAGGTGCGTATAGCGTGCTGGTTGACGCAAAGCCCGCAAATGACAAACCGTCGGTGTGGTCATTCAGGCAGGTTTGGAATGACAATGGCTCCGCTTTCACCATTATATTTGGCCACAATGGAGAGGAGGAGACCCTCACCCGGGGGTAAAAAAACGATTTTAGCTATCCTTTAAAAATTAGTTGGGTTAATCGACTATTCTTTAACATCACCTGTTACAATGTTTCCGTTCATCCTGTGATACCATGGAACCACAGACTTGAGGATATCTGTGGTTCATGGTTGGTTTGGGTGTTTAAGCTAATTTTGATCTTGAATCGAAAAAATAAACACCTGGCTAAGCAGAAGGCGAATATTTTTGTACTCACTCCGTAGCCCTTTGTATCCGCATGCCCACCTCTACGCCGGCAGCCGCGGCCCCGGGCTCCAGGACCAGCATGCGTACGCGTCCGGTGGCCACCAGGCGGTCCCGGTCATCGTGAACCTGGGCTTCCCAGACATGCGACCGTTTTCCCAGGACCAGCGGTCTGGCTGTGCAGCGCAGGCGACCGCCGCGAACGGCCTTGAGAAACGACGTGCTGTTTTCCAGACCCACCGTGTGCTTGCTTTCTTCCCAGACAGTCAGGGCCGCACCAGTTGAACAGAGGGTCTCTATCAGGCTGGCATAGATCCCGCCGTGAACCAATCCATAAGGCATCAGATGCTTTTCGGAGATTTCTATTTCAGCAATGCATTCATCCGGGGTTGCTTTTGTAAATTGCAGGCCCAGGGTGTTGTTGAAGCCACCGAGGTTGGCGTTAAGCATTTCGAGTACATTTTCGGGATAAGCTGGCATGGGTTTTGGCTCCTTAGTCTATTGTGGCTCTGGCATGGGTGCAAAAAATCATGCCAACGTAAGCCTTTTTTTCAAAATAATCAAACTTCGTGATAGGGTCTTCACCAGTGAGGTCGGGATGATCGATTGGCTTGGTGCAAAGGATAGAATTTTCGGAGAATTATTAGTGAAAAACAGACTATGTTTTCGGCTGGTTGGCGCGGTGCTGGTTTTGGTTTTCGTATTTGCAGAAACTGGGACAGCAGATGACGCTCCGCCGGTCGACAAGATTGTGCGGGTATCCGATCTGGCAAAAACCTGCGACGGCACACTGGTTGGTTCCCGGTGGTGCAATCAGGAAAATGGTACAATCAAGGATCTGAACACCGGTCTGGTATGGAGCCAAAGGGCGGATTGCTGGGATCGATTGCGCTGGAATGAGATTTTGCCCATACCTTTTAAAAAGTTGCGCCATGGGATCTGTGGACTCGCGGACGGTTCCTTGTGGGGGGATTGGCGCGCCCCCACCCGGAAAGAACTGGCCGCATTGACCAGCGGGCCGGATGCTATTCGCTATAGGTCTCCCGGGCCTTTTACCGGTATCCAGTCTGTTTATTACTGGACCGCTACGACTAAGGCGGACAACCGCCAGCACGCATGGTCTGTGAACATGCTTTCCGGGACGGTGGTCAGTTCGCCCAAGCATATGATGTATTATCTCTGGTCGGTGAGAAACGCACATTAGGCTGGAACTTGAAGGACTACAAACGATGCCTGGTGGGCAGGAGTGTGTCCACCATATAAAAATAGGGAGCCAGAATCAGCATAAACCAGAAAAACGAGATGAACGTATTGATGACGTCACAGACGGTGTTGTCGGTTGCCGGCCAGAAATAGTTGTCGTGAAATTCAAGGCAGGGATAGTTGCCTGCCTTTTGTGAGGTTCGAAACAGCACGTCGAAGAAATAGAACATTTGCCAGGAATTTTGCCGGATATAGCGGCCGATGTAAAACCAGGCGCGGAGGGTTCCGAAAAAACCCAGGTCGTACACAAACATCTTGATGGTCGCCTCAAAATAGGGCTTTAGCAGCATGTAGCCGGTTTCGGCCTGGCTTGCATAAATGGTTTGGGCCCTGTTGAAAAATTCTATGCGGCCGGTGCTGTAGAGCGCCATGAGCATGCTCATTAAAATGTACAGGCGGTGACAGCCCGTTGCCTCAAATCGGCGGCCGGATGTGTATAACTGCCCGGGGAGGGTAATCCACATGCCCCGGCCACGTATTTTTTCTGCCAGTTTCTGGTCCTCCAGAAAGTGCTGACTCTCATCAAAACCGTCCAGATTTTTAAAAAAAGAGCGTTTCAATAAAAATCCCTGGTCACCATTGGTGGTGTTTATGCGATTGAAGCGGGTTTTACCTTCGATATACCTGAAGGTCATACTGTGGGTCCGGCTGGATCGCATGAATTTCAGGGGAAAATGACCGGCAACCGTATCCCGGGAGGTTTCAGAAAGGGCCTTGTGCCAGTGCTTGAGAGCCCGGTACAGGAGTTCGGGGTCCCTCAGACGCGAATCCGCGTGCAAAAAAAGAAGATTGCGGCCGCTCGATTCTCTGAACCCGGCGTTCAGCTGACGGGCCCGGCCGCGGGGCGCTTTTACGATCTGGGGCCCATAAGGGCGGCAGTTTGCAAGGGTGTTATCCGTGGAACCGCCATCGGCAACGATAATCTCCAAAGCCACCCCTTTCTGAGCCTTCAGATCTGCCAGCAGGTGCGGCAGGCAATCCTGTTCGTTCAGAGTGGGAATAATGACAGAAAGTTCAAGCGCCATATGTCGAAGCTATTTTCTCATCTGGTTAATAAAAAGCTGCATGGAGAATAACAGATTTGCCAGTGCCTCACAATGCCTGCCTTCAGGTTGCAATTATTTGAAAAGCGGTTATTTTTAGTTTAATCGCGTCTAACGCTGAGAAAATTGCGGATAGGTTAAAGGTTACGGAGTGAAAATCCGCCTGGAGACATTATGAGTATCGAAACCAAGAAAAAACGTATCTATGCGGAGCGTGAAAAGATACGCCACACAACCCACTGGGATATGGATTACTTGCCGCGCGAGGCAGTTGAACGCCAGTATCTTAAACCATTGACCGGCAGCGGTAAAATCGCTTCACAGAAAGAGGGCGGCCGCCAGCAGCGTCCTCCGGTGGGTCTTGTACTTATTGGTGTGGGAGCGGTCTTGTTTGCAGGTGCTGTCCTGCTGGGTCGATTCTTTTCAGGATAGGGCGTTGTGACCGGGGCCACCTTGGGTACCTGGGGGGCAGGTGCTGGCCATGCGCGGAAAACAGGCGGCCCAAACAGGCGAAGGCCGCTGTGTCGTTCAGCGGCCTTCGCTTTTGCCCCCGATGGATGGCCCCGGAAAGAAGGAAACCGGGGACAATCAGGGGCATGCGCCCGATGCGGTTTTTACAGAATGTCAGGATTCATCCAGGACAATCCGGACCGTATTGGCCAGGTTTTCCATGGAGATCGGTTTTTCCAGGGTGTCACGGATGCCGTTGGCCCGGAATTTTACTTGGTCAATTTCGCCGCTAAAAGCGGAATAGATGATGACTTTCGCATCACTGCGAATTTCGTTTATTTTCTCAGCCAGGCGATCACCGGTCAACCCTGGCATGGTCCAGTCGGTAAGCACCAGATCAATACTATCCGGATCGTCCCGGTAAATTTCAAGGGCCTCTTCGGAGTTGTTTACCGAGATGCACTCATACCCCAAAGAACCCAGCATTTTGGATAGGGTGAACACTACAGTTCTCTCGTCATCCACCACCATGACACGCTCGCTCCCCTTGGGGAGTTGTGCAAAGGTCAATGGTTCGGATTCCACTTCGGCTATAATCTTGGGCAGCAGGACA
Organism: Desulfobacterales bacterium; assembly: GCA_033791325.1. Lineage (GTDB taxonomy): Bacteria > Desulfobacterota > Desulfobacteria > Desulfobacterales > B30-G6 > B30-G6. Next base: position 4,429 of record JASJGV010000225.1, read on the forward strand.
TCCACCTGGGTACCCTCGCCGGGGACACTCGAGACAGTAATCGCTCCCCCGTGGTCTACCACGATGCTCCGGGCGGTGGGTAGGCCCATGCCAGTACCGACACCCCCGGTTTTGGTTGTAAAATAGGGGTCAAAAATCTTTTTCAGTGTCTCCGGATCAATCCCGCAGCCATCGTCGGAAATGGTGAATTTGATATACCAGCCTGGTTTCAAACCGGGATGAACCAGGACTTGATTCTTGCTCAGTTCGACCAGGCTCGATTCAATATTCAAGACCCCCGAGTAATCCCCAATGGCATCCCTGGCATTTTTCAGCAGATTGGTGATGGCCTGGTGCATCTGTTTGGGATCCGCGAGAATCAAACCGTCTTGAAATGAGAAATTTCCACGGATGGCGATGGTTTCCGGTAGAAATATTCGAAAAAGTTTAATGGCCTGCTTAAGGACCTGCTGGCTTTTAAGCGGGATTTTTTCCTGTTGGCTCTGACTTGTAAAGGTCAGGATCTGTTCCACAAGGTCCATGGCACTGTTACTGGCCTTCAAAATTTCCCCGATATCCTCGCGGATCGGCTTGGCGTGTACATCCAGCAGGGCTAATTCAGAAAACCCGGAAATGGCATTGATAATATTCTTCAAATCATGGGCGATCCCGGCGGACAGTCTTTCCAGGGCCTGTTTTTTTTCGGCTTCGGCCAACTGGCCTTGCATTCGGCAATTTTCTTTTGACTGGATGTCCAGTGATTCGTGAAGCTGGGCATTTTCAATTGCCAGGGCCGCGTGGTCCGCAAAGGTTGAAAACAGGGACACGTCGTCTTTAGAAAAGGTCAACCCCTCCTGTTTGTTCATTGCCTCAAGGACGCCGATGACCTTGCCTTTTGATTTCAGGGGGACGGACAAAATGGAGCGCGTTTGGAATCCGGACAATTTGTCAATTTCAGGGTGAAACCGGGGATCTTCGTTCACGTCCCGGACAACGATCGGTTTCTCATTTTGTGCAACCCATCCGGCAATGCCCACACCCTTTTTGATACGCATGTCCACCAGTTTGTCTGCGGCCGGGCCGGTGGGAACCGAAAAGAAAAGATCGCCGGATTCCTTGTCGATGAGAAACAGAGTGCTGGCCTCGGATCTGGCTATCCTGGCCGCACTTTCAAGTATGGAAGTTAAAACGGTGCGCAAATCCAGGGAAGCGTGCAGTGAAAGCAGTTCTTTTTCCAGGACAAGAAAAATATCTGCCCGCTGTTGGTTATCGCTGGTTGTGTTATGGCCTTCCTGCTGTTTGTGAGCTATCATAGTATGGCCTCATTTAACCTGTGATGCGAACCCGATTCATGGTAATTAGCGGGTCTTTGATCGCATAAAGAGTATTATAAAATACGTCACCAGTATTATACTTGAGCAAAATACATGCCAGAAAAAATACGATTCTTATAATGAAAAATTACCAACAAATACAACAGATTGGGCAATGGGTCGAAAAGGGAAACAATGCAGAGCAACAATGATTGTTGGTACTGAATTCGCTGATTACAAGATACTGCAAAAATTGTAGGATTTCAGTTTGGCAGTTTCGCAGCCGCATAGCTTACTGAATAGTGGTGGTGGTGACGGGGCCGGCTATCGGGGGCAGGTGACAGGTTGTCAATTTGGCGCAGCCAGGTCGGCAGTTGCGGTTAGATCTGGCTTTTTGGTGATTTGCTCGGATATCTTCCGGGGTATCCGTCTAACAGGCATCCAGGATTTCTATCAGGAGCGTTTCCCTTACCGGCTTTTGGAAAACACCATCAAACCCGGCAGCTTTTAGCTCAATGGGATCATAGCCGCCGATAAATCCGGACAGAGCGTAAATTTTTAGGTTCGGATGGGTGTTCTTCGCATCCTTGCAGAACTGCAAGCCA
>JASJGV010000226.1:0-2514 GCA_033791325.1 Desulfobacterales bacterium
CGAGGCCAGCCTATGCCGGAGTGGGTATTCGCCAACAAAAAAGGTGAAATATTTTTCCGGGTGCCATTTGAGACCGCCCTGAATCAATCCCTGACGGCTGCAAAACTTCGCAGGATACGGATACATGACCTAAGACATACCTATGCGACAACACGTCTTCTCAGGGGCCATAATGTTGGAGACGTGAGTTATCAGTTAGGGCATTCCAGCATAAAAATGACGTATGATATATATACGCACTGGGTGCCTGGAAAGTTTAAAAACGAGGTGGATGAGCTTGACAATCCACACCCAAACGCACCCTATACACACCCTTTTGAGGAGACAGGCCAAAATTTATAATAATTCCAATAACATTTCACGGAAGATATCGAATATATTATTTGATCTGGATGGTACGCTGACAGACCCCGGGAAGGGGATTACACGTTGCGTCCAGTATGCCCTTGACAGGCTTGGTGCGGCCATGCCCTTGTCAGATGCGCTCACATGGTGTGTTGGCCCACCGCTGAGAGCCTCTTTTTCAAAGTTGTTGAATACCACGGATGAAGCTGTTCTCGATCAGGCTCTGGTTTATTATCGAAAGCGGTTTTCTGAAAAAGGTATGTTCGAAAACTTTCTCTACCCCGGTGTGGTTTCATCCCTTGGCGGACTCCGGAAAGCTGGATTCAATCTGTTCCTTGCCACCTCCAAGCCCAGGGTGTTTGCACAACAGATAATGGATCACTTCAAGATGACCCCGTTTTTCCACAGGATTTATGGAAGTGAACTGGATGGCCGCCTGTCTGACAAGGGAGCGTTGATCGCACACATCATCCATCAGGAGAGTCTCGATCCCCCGGTAACGATGATGGTGGGGGACCGTGTATACGATATCGAGGGCGGTAAAGAAAACAAGGTCATGACGGCGGCTGTGGCCTATGGTTATGGTACCCAGGAGGAGATTGCCGCAGCCAACCCGGATGTCGTTTTTGAATCAATTGTGGATCTGAGCAAAACAATGCTATCCTTTCGCACGATGTAAAGAAGAGGTTAACAGGAGAATGTCATGCCACACATCAATATCAAACTCTACCCTGGCCGGACCGAGGAACAAAAGCGGCGGCTTACGGATGCTATTACTGAAAATGTTGTTACCATCACAGGTTGTAAAGAAAAATCCGTGTCTGTTGCAATCGAAGAAGTTGCGATAGAGGACTGGGCGGAAACAGTTTATAAGCCTAATATTCTTGAAAGGGAATGGACGCTCTATAAAAAGCCAGGCTACAACCCTTTTCGAGCATCCTAACCCTTTCTCCCAACTAATTAAGAGAAGAACTTTATTTCTTTACGATTTCGATAAGTGTCACTTCCGGCGGCGATAGAAATCTTGCCGGTGGTCCCCATGTGCCGGATCCGCGACTCACGTATGCAAAAGAACCTTCCTGGAGCTGGGTCAAACCCGGGTGTAGTTTATAGAACAGTCTTGTCAACAGACTGAAAGGGAAAATCTGTCCGTTGTGGGTGTGACCGGAAAGTTGCAGATCGAAATAATTGGCGGCATTTGGGTCGACAATGGGCTGGTGCTTCAGCAAAAGTGTAAACAGATCGGTGGAGAGATTTGACAAGAGGAGGGATTCTGAATTGTTGCCGTCGGCTTCCTGGCGTCTTCCGGCAGGGTCATCGACGCCGGCAATCTGAATCAGGTTCGGCATGGTTTTGGCTTCCCCATGAAGTGTAAAAAAACCGGCCTTTTTCATAAAATCAAGAGAGCGGGATAGACCGGAATAATACTCATGATTTCCGGTGACGGCATATTTCCCATGTGGGGTTACGATTTCCCGTAGCATGGTTGCCAGTTTGTCCGGGTTGTCCATCTGCCCATCCACGAGGTCGCCTGTGGACACGAGTATATGGGGTTTTGCTGTCTTGACTTTGTCGAGAATCCTATCGAGCCGCTTTTCTCCCACAAGAACACCCAGATGGACATCCGATATCTGGGCGATTTTCAACTTGTCAATATCTTTAGGCAGTTTATCGGTGATGATAGTGACATGCTCCAGTCGAATATTGTATGCCTCGAAAAAGCCATAGCCCATAATGATACATGCCAGGAGCATGGACACGGTACAGGATAAGCCTGCTGTGGGTGTGATGCTTAAAAAATAAGTCTGGAAAACAAAGCGGCCGATGGAGAGAAAAAGCCTATAGATATCAAAGATAAACAAGACCGATACAAAAACAAATAAAAAGCCCATCCAGGTGAATCCGATAATGGCCAGTATGTGAGCGATATAGTTGTTTCCAAATTTTTCGGCAATCCGGACCAAGATTGGTGCGGCCACCATCATGGCCATGAAGATAGCCAGCAGTAGTCCCGGCCAGAGCCCCAAGACCAGACCCTGTTTGATTTTGGTAAAGCCATAAATGTGTGCCCCACCATAAATACTCAAGTATATCGCAATAAATAGGAAAAATCTGTTCAAACGTTGTCTCCTGTTATAGGGGTTGTCAGAAAAACGTTCCGATTGAGGA
>JASJGV010000227.1:0-3491 GCA_033791325.1 Desulfobacterales bacterium
GCGGTAACATCGATTTTTGTGACATATCGCATCAGCATCCCTGTAAATGCAATACCGATGATAAGAAACAGGGGAAAGAAATCCGCTGCCAGGGAAATGTAACGAACATTGGGTATGAAAACCCTTCTGAGAAACAGGTATATAACGGCCGCCAGCAAAACGATTCCGGACAGATACACTCCCGGCAAGCCAAATTGAGCCACATCATACAGTATTTCTACTCTGAAAAAGGAATCTATGTTTTCAAGCGCCTGCACCAGTACGGGCACGGGTTCGGTAAAAAAGCGTAAATGCCTGAGCAAAACAGTAAAAAATGCCCAGTGAAACGCCAGGGCGCCCGCCCATAGAAATATTTCAAGGTTATAAGCAATTTTGGGTCCTGATTTCAGTTTTAAGCGGGTATTTCGGAAGAGCGAACGAAAAAACACGATTTCCAAGAACATCCTTACAACCACTGCACGCTTGGAAAAAGGAGTTTCGATCCTGTTCGGTTTGATCCAGGGGAGCGACTTCTGCTGGCCGCATGTTGTCGTGATGCGGAACGGCACAGGAGATCGGGCCCAATACATCATGCGGTTAATAAAGCCTGCGATGAAAATAATGAAGGCCAAATATGGGATGACAACACCGAATAGAACCTTGAATCCCGATGCAGCCTCAACCAAAAAATAGCAAATCAAAGACAGTACAATAACCGCTAACAGGGAATACATGTACTTTGTATTCATTTAACATTACCTCGCTGATAGATATTAAACAAATTTGAGATCCGGTTCATCTGCCGCGATCTCTTTAATTAACCCGGCCCGTGCAAATGCGGTATAGATTTTACTTCTCTCTGTGTTGGTTTTGAGGTCGTAAATCTTCTCTCTGCATTGCACAAATACATCAAACCCTATCAAGGCCAGTGAATCAATTCTGGCGTCGATAGATACCAATTCTTCCGGGTCTATCTTTTTTATTTCTTTTTTCAATTCTTTGCGAATGAGTGTCTTTAAGACAAAAAGGAATCCGACTGCCTGGGATGGAGAAAATTTTTGTACAGCCCGGATTTTTATAAGTGGTTCCATCGTGATGGCGATGCTGTCAGCATCAATCTTTTCCAGGAGGGCTTCAAAGAGTTTTTCAAGGATGCTTCGTGTGGTTCCGCCGACGGGATTTAAAAAACTATCTCTTTGATTTTTAAAGAACAGTGCTGCATCCGGCGCATAGGTATCGGCCACAAATTCAAACCACTTTTTTACGATGGAAGACTTCTTCTTCTCCAGTAAATCTGTTAGCCCCATACCGATGCAATGTCCTTTGTTATTTTGGCAGAAAACCTTACCCCGTAAGACGTATATCCAAAGAATGTGCTATAGTCAAGAGGCCATATCCTGTCAAGCATAAACGACATTTGACGAGAGGTTGTTTCCCATAATTATTCAGCATTTCGTATTTTAATGTAACAAAACGGCCGGCACTGAACAATTATATTATCTATATAGTTTTTTCCAGCCGCTGCGTTTGTTTTCCTGGTAGTTGCTGAGTGCAAGATAAAAAGATCCTACAGCAAGTTCTGCGCAATGATGATTCTCTTTCGGGAGTGTTCCAAGAAATTGGATGACGTTTTCAGGCGTTATTTCCCAGGCGACATCTATTTCTTTTCCTTCAGCCAAAACAGCCACGGTATTGCCGCATGCATGTGTATTTCGACAACCTTCGACGATAAAAGACACGTGTTTGATAAGGTCGTTCTCTATCGACAGAAACATTTCAACGGTATCTCCACATTCGCCTGTCTTTCTGCCATGACCATCCGATCTTTCAACAAGGCCGGTGTGATCTGTACGAAATGCCATCTCCAAGTAGTTTGATGAGTGATCCTGCCAGAAATTGAATTCATTCTTTTCCATATGTAAGCTACCTCAAGTCTTTCTAAAAGCTATATTTGAATTCGAGAAACAACCGGTCATTTTCCCCGATGTTGCCGAATCCGTTGGTGGCCCCTGATTGATACGCAATGAGCCCTCCTTTGACAAGAAGATCATCAGAAATGTCATAAACCAGTTCATAACGCTGAAAGGAACCCTTTTTAAAGTCACTTCCAAAGGCCGACGCCAATATTGTCAGGGTAAGGGTTTTATTGAGCCAGGTTTTCGTCAATCGCGCGACAGATTGTGTTGTCGTCTTTTCCAGATTGTCCGGCTCGTTTTCCAATATCTCTTCATAATCGCGAATATACCGCTTAACAATCTCAACACCCAGGATCGCCTCGGAAAATCCAGAAAATTCGATGCCGGCGCCAACATCTGTTCTCGAATAGGTGTCATCGTCTGTATTGAAATATTTCAAGCCGGTAACATGCGCGATTTCAGACTTCAAAAGCCAGTTTCCAAGCGCCACGTCAAAGGCCGCTCCATACAGGTTTAAACGCGCGTGGTCTAACTCCACCTGGAAAAACCCTGGAAGGCGCTCCAGATGAGATGCGTCGCTGTAAACATCCGCCCAGTAAAACGCGATATCCCAGCCACTAAACACACCACTGACCGAAAAAGCGTACTCCATGTGCTCTAATCCGTTTGCAGGAGTCTCTTCGTGTACTGGCGGTAAATCAGCGGGATAGAAATCACTACCGTACTCGGGGTTTTTATTAAACCGGATTTCAGGTATCGCCATCCCTGTAAGAGTCCAGTTGGACAAATACGCGTCTATTTTCAGCATGTTGACAGGAAGACGAAGGTCTTCGATATCGGTGGCCCCAAACACCCTGAGATCCAAAGGGTTCAGGATGTCCGTCACCCGAAGGTTGTCCAGTTTCCCCCAGACGACAACCTGCCGCCCGGCTTTTACATCCATATACTTTAAAAGGCTTCCCTGGACATATGTTTCCAGGAGCTCGACTTCGCTGATATAATTATCCTGAACATCATCGGTATACGAATCCCTGCCGTTTATGTCGTAGGCGGCATCATAGGCCGCACTGCCGCTAATTCTGGCCGACCAGTTTTTTCCCAGCTTCGTGTCGACCTCCAGCATCACCTCCGAACGAAGACTGGAAAGACCTCTCCAATCTGTTTCGTTTGCTTCTGGCTCATCGTGTTCATAGTTATAGGTTGACCGTACACTGGCATGCCCGTTGTAACTCACGGCAAACACCCCTTTTTGAGGATCCTCCCGTGTTTGTGACTCTTCTGGATCGCTCGTCTGACGACTGTCTTTTTTCTGCGGATCTTCAAATCCCTCAATAATGTTATCAAACGTGTCTTCAGACCCATTGGCGGGTTTATCCTCAAACCCCTCCATCAAACGATCCAAGTCTTCTTCAGCTGTAGCAATACCCGGAAAGATGGGTTGCAGAATGATCAAACATAACGATGCCAAAAAAATAATTGGCATCGCTTTGATTGTTTCCATTTTTTACAGGCCTTTTTCAAGTCGTCGAATTGTAAACAACTCATCCTCTAGGTTTTGGTTGAATTGAATGTTTTTCCATCTCAGTTCTGTTTTGT
>JASJGV010000228.1:0-2868 GCA_033791325.1 Desulfobacterales bacterium
GACCAATATTGCAGGGACCGTTGATGTTCCGGAAGTGGTGGAGTTCTCAAAAAATCTTCCCGGGGTTGTTTATGTGGAAGAGAACATGTTCAGCTGTTCCCAGGACACCCAGGACAAGATGACCGAGATCATCAAAGAACATCACCTGAACCGTGTGGTGGTGGCGGCGTGTACGCCCAAGACCCACGAGCCTTTGTTTCAGGAGACGCTGATCAACGCAGGGATCAACAAATACCTGTTCGAGATGGGAAACATCCGGAACCAGTGTTCCTGGGTTCATAAAGACGATCCGGACAAAGCTACGGAAAAATCAAAAGATATTGTGAGAATGGCGGTGGCCAAAGCCGGTCTCTTGGAGCCGTTGACGGAATCGACCATGGGGATCACCCAGTCGGTTCTGGTGATCGGGGGCGGGGTTGCCGGTATGGCGGCGGCCCGGAACATGTCGGAGCAGGGGTATTCTACCTGTCTGATCGAAAAAGCGGATGCTTTGGGCGGTCAGGCCCGGCACCTTCACGAGACCTGGCGAGGCGAGGACATCCAGGGATATTTGACCCAACTCACGGATGCGGTTCATTCGGACGATAACATCGAGGTTTTTGTAAATGCCCGGATCAGCCAGGTGGAAGGGTTTGTGGGGAATTTCAAGACCACCGTCACGACCAATGGAGAAAATCGAGTTCTCGAGCACGGGGTGACCATCATTGCTTCCGGGGCATCGGAATTTAAACCGGATGGGTATTTATACGGCAAGGATTCGCGTGTGGTCACGGGTCTTGAGCTTCAGCAGCGGTTTATTGCCAAGGATCCATCGCTGGATGACGTGGGCACGGCAGTATTTATCCAGTGTGTGGGGTCCCGGATACCGGACCGGCCTTACTGTTCCAAGGTGTGCTGCACCCAATCCATCAAGAGTGCGATGAAGCTAAAAGACATCAACCCCCAAATGAATGTGTTTGTTTTGTACCGGGATATGCGGCCGTATGGTCTGCGGGAGGATCTTTACCGCGAAGCGCGTTCGGCCGGCATCAGTTTTATCCGGTATAATACTGATACGGATGTTAATGTGACCAATGGGGACGAAGGTCTCAAGGTGAGTTTCGCGGATCGTGTGCTGGAAAGGATGATGGACATCCGTCCCGATCTGTTGGTTCTGGCGTCGGCGGTGGTGCCGCCGGCAGAGAATCCTTTGGCGCAGCTGTATAAAGTGCCGGTGAATTCGGACGGTTTTTTTGCCGAAGCCCATGTGAAGCTTCGGCCGGTGGATTTTGCAACGGACGGAGTATTCGTGTGCGGGCTGGCCCATGCGCCCAAACCCATCGATGAATCCATCACACAGGCCCAGGCCGCTTCAGCCAGAGCGGTGACCGTTCTTGCCCTGAAAAACATCAAACTGGGTGGAATTATCTCTCACTTTCGACCCGAGCTGTGTTCGGGATGCTTAGGATGTATTAATGTCTGTCCGTTTGGGGCCATTACCTTTGAAAGCCAGAAATTTGTGGCTGAAGTCAATCCAGCCCTATGTAAAGGATGTGGCGCCTGTGCGGCGGTATGTCCTTCTGAAGCCCCGGCTCTCATGGGATTTGATAACAATCAAATCTATGCCCAAATCAAAGGGGCACTGTTCATGTGATCAGGTAAAGATCACAGAAAGTGACTAAAGTTTGAAGTGCCTAAAGTGAACTAAAGCCCGCCCTGGTGCGTATCGTTCGTATCTTGATCTGAACGATGCACCATTACAAACACGACTTTTTAAGTATAGAGTGTTGGTGATCGGTCTGGGCCAGGGTTAAGGTATTCTATCATTTTTATATGAATAGATGGAGCGAAGCGACACCTCAACTTTAGGCACTTTAGATCACTTTAGGCACTTTAAACTTATAAATAATGAGAATTATCGATAGTCACTTTTTTTCTGACCCCTGACCCCTGATCTCTGATCCTTGTTACCATTATGATCATCGATTTTCATACGCACATCTTCCCTGAAGCCATCCGTGAAAACAGGGAAAAGTATTTCCCTTCAGAACCTGCCTTTAAACTTTTATACGATTCACCGGGATCAAAACTCGTCGGGGCAAAAGAAATCGTTGCCGCAATGGATGAGCAAGGTGTTGACAGATCTGTGGTCTTTGGTTTTCCGTGGAAAGATTCGGCAACGTTTAAAATGCAAAATGACTATGTCATGGAGGTTGTAACCCGATATCCTGAACGCCTTGTGGGGTTGTGTTGTTTTGATCCGTTTAACAAAGAGGCTGTTTCCGAGGCCAGGCGCTGTTTGGAAGGAGGTCTTTCAGGGATCGGGGAAATCGCTTTTTACCAATCCGGCATAGATGATACTTCGCTAGATATGCTGACGCCCCTTATGGAAATCTGTCTCGACAAAGACCTTTTGTTTTTGATCCATACCAATGAACCCGTGGGACATCTGTATCCCGGAAAGACACCCAATACCCTGAAACAGATTTACAACCTGATCACCAGATTTTCCGAAAATAAAATCGTTCTGGCCCACTGGGGCGGGGGGATCTTCTTTTATAATCTTTTAAAAAAAGAAGTCAAAGAGCGTCTTAAAAACGTTTATTTCGATACCGCTGCGTCTCCTTTTTTGTATCATCTGGAAATATACAGATATGCGGTTGAAATTGCCGGTCTGGACAAAATCCTCTTTGGCAGTGATTTTCCTTTATTAAAGCCTGCAAGGTATTTTAAAGAGCTTGAAAACGCCGGGCTGGCCAAGACGCAAATTGATGCCATTTCCGGTCTGAATGCCGCAAAACTCCTCAAGCTGTTACCATAGCGCACTCTTCATATTGGTAAGAGATGTCAGGTTTTGACAAGCCCGATTTTTGCAGGATACTCTCAATG
>JASJGV010000229.1:0-5093 GCA_033791325.1 Desulfobacterales bacterium
AAATTCGAATGATCAAAACAAGGTTTTGGAGATACAGGTTTAAGCGCTATGTTTGAGTCATTTGAGCATTTGATATTTGGATTTGTTTTGCATTTCGATATTCGGATTTAGAATTTATCACACCCTGAATGTGTGCACTATTAACTCTTATAGGTTGAATCAGTGCCGGGCCCACTATACCCGGGTATCTATCTGTTCTCTCGATAGGATTCCAGGATATTGGTCTGCATGAGAGGTCTCATCTTGTCAGGGCACAAACGTAGAAAAAAGCGATCCGTCATGCCTGCAATGAAATCCCTTACGATCTCCTCGGGTTTATGGGAAGCCAGGTAGACATCTGACTTGTTTTCCAGGAAAGCTGAAAAAATGACCGCATCCCTGTTGTCATTCTTCACATCTTGTAGAAATCGCTCAAATAGAAGGTGGAATAATGACCTGATGTCTTCATAATATTTTTTTATCAAAGGGCTGAGATAGATTTTTTCGAGATTGAACTGTTTAAGTTCTTTCAATGCATCGGAATTCGGCTTGCTGAAGGTGATATACGGGTGATCGAAACTGTTTTCAATGACATCGGTCACGAGACTGTAAACAATCGTTCCATTGGTGTTCCCTAATTGGCGGACACAGTTGGGCGGCAGGTCGTTTCGTTGAATAACCCCAAGTCGAATGGCATCTTCAATGTCCCGACCGATATCACTGATGGTATCAGCCTTCCTGACCACACAGCCCTCCAGGGTCATGGGTGTTAGGGGATATTTAGGGTTTCTCTTTTTATTTGAAATCTCTATGTCATGTGAATCAAATGTCTTATCGATTAATGGTTCAAGTAACATATTATGTATTTCGCCATCGTGACAGAGGATGCCATCCAGGGTTTGCAGACACAGATTCCAGCCTTTCCCAGATCGCTCGACCCGGTCAAGAAACTGGACGCTTTGAATGTTGTGCAGAAAATGTCCAATGCCGTTGGCATGACAAATATCCGACAGGAAACGTTCACCATCATGCCCAAACGGTGTATGACCAATATCATGGCCCAGGGCGATGGCTTCAATAAGGTCTTCATTTAATTTTAAAAACCGGCCAATGGTACGGGCGATTTTGGACACCAGCTGAACATGGAGAACACGATGGGTGATGTGGTCATTCTGTATCAGGTAAAAAACCTGTGTTTTGTCTATATAACGGGCATAAGCCCGGGAGTGGAGTATTCTGTCCACATCCAGGGAAAAGGATTGTCGATAGTCGGAATCAAGATGCGCCTCATGCTGACGTCTGATCCCCTGCCCGCTTTTTGTTGCCTGGGGTGAGAATCGTTCGGATTCGGTTTCATTCAGGACATTCATCATTTTTCTGATTTTCATCATAGCTATTTTTATATTCCCCCTGCTCCTTATATGCTTGGGAGCGAGGATGCCCGGAGGCTGGGATGTTGCTGTCTGCTCACAGCTTTTGGCCACCCTCTAACCCTTGTATCCCCCTCGAACCCTGCATTGGTTTTATATGGCGCCAGTAGCGATCTTATGTGCCATCATATCAGCATAATCGATGCCTGCGGTTCGAAATCCTTCCTTACCATACTTCATATTGGCTTCCAAAACATATAATTTCCCGCTGTGTGAGCAGATATCGATACCCACATCGTTCCAGCAGCATACCTCTGCAGTATGGAGTGCCAGAGCGAGAGCTTCTCCGGGAACCGGTTCGAGACTGATGCTGGCGCCTGCTGCAACATTGCTTCTGAATTCACCCGTGGCTGTGATTCGCCAGTAAGCATGCGCGATTTCTTTGCCGATTACAACAATCCGCATGTCGCGGTCCAATGGCAGATACTCCTGAATATAGGCAGGGGTACCAAGGGACAGATAGCGATGTAAATCCGTCTGATTCTGTATCAGGAAAACACCTCTTCCCATGGCAGATCCACGAGGAATTTTTGCGATAAAAGGAAACTGAAAACGGTCCAATATCGATGCTTTTTGATGTTTTCCATAATAGACCCTGGTACGGGGATGGGGGATGTCCAGGAGCTTGAATATTGCTGTCTGTTTGATTTTATCCTGTGCAAACTGGTAATTATGAGGACTGGGGAATGTTTCTTTGCCCATGGCGTGAAACAATTCTGCATGAAAGGACGACGGGTAATATATTTTCTTTGCATTTCGAATAAGTGCCATCGCCTCGTCTGAATAATCTTCCAGGTTCGGTTTGACACCGAGGGTGATCACATTGTTACAATGAGAGAGGCGTGATTCTAAAGCGATATGCCTGTTTTCATTCATGGGTCATCCTGGCGGTTTGAGAACAAAAACAGAGGATGGCAACGTTGCATCGGGCCATATATTGTCTACGTCGATCCGGATTTTTGTCTGCAGGTCATTTGAAAACAGCAGGGCCTCCGGGAGTTGATAGTCACCGTAGCGTTTGCGACTTAAAAATTCAACCCGATAAAGAAGCGTATTTTTCCCCTGAAACAATTCATATTTCCAGACCGTTTTCATATCCTTCCGCAGGTAAATTTTCCCTGTTCGTTTTCTAAACCACCCTTTTTTTAGAAAGAGGATATACTGGTTCCCATGGGATTCTTTTTCAAGTGTCAGTGCGGCGTTTTTCAAAAGTGGTACGCGCCCTGCCAGTATGAAAAGGAGATCCTGGACCGTTATCGGTATCGATACAAGACGGCTGAGGTCTGCCTTGCGTGTCTGCTTTTGATAAAAACGTCGTTCTGTATGGAGAGACAGGTAAAGCCGGTTACCATCGTAGACAACACTTGAAAAGGGTCTTCCACCAAGTCCCAGTATTTCTAATCGTAGTTTTTCTGATTTATATCCGGCCCATACAAGCCGCGTGCTTTGCAGATTATCTGAATTCCAGATTTTGATTTTTCCAATACCCTTAAAGGATTTCAGCTCGGAATTGGTCTGCTCAAGAGTCAAAACCAGGGAATTCGGAGAAATTTCCATTTTTGATTCCGGCGCAGGTTGCATTGGTTTTAACGTACCTGGATCTTTAAGCCCTGCACATCCTATCAGAAATAAAATGGTACCGCATGTAATCAGTAACTGTTTTATCATGAGGGGTTTCATGTGGAAGATGATCGAAGCCTTGAACCGAAACATTGAGCGCTAACCCCATAGCTTGCTGAGGAGTTAGCGAGCGAATCTAAATACGTCTTATCATAATCGCAGGAACGGGTCACTGTTCCACGAGATCGCTGATTTTATTTTCTATAACTTCGGTGTCCTCGGTTTTTTTTCGCAGAGACTCTTTATAGTACTTTAAAGCGTTTTCCTTATCATTCATTTTTAAATAAACGTCACCAAGGTGCTCCAGGATAACCGGGTCATCAGAGGTCAGTTTTACGGCTTTTTCGAGATATATCAATGCCTCTTGAAAAAGGCCTTTTTTATAAAGAACCCAACCCAGACTGTCAGTGATGTATCCGTCATCGGGTTTATACTTCAATGCTTCCCGGATCAGCGATTCTGCTTCATCCAGATTTTCGCCCATATCGGCATACGTGTAACCCAGATAATTCAAGGCATTGGCGTTTTGGGGATCCAGGGCGATAACTTTCTGCATGGAGGCAATGGAATCCGATTTTTTGCCCCACTTGTCATATACGACACCCAGTCGGAATTGAATCCGAATATGTTCGGGATCAATATCCAGGCCTTTTTTCAGGGCGGTTTCTGCGTCAGCGTAGGTTTCGATCTCTTCATAAAACGACCCCAGATAGAGCCTGAACTCAGGGTTGTTCGGGATATTTTCTATGGCTTCCTTGATATAGTCGATAGCTTCCGTGATCTTTTGTTGTTCCTGGTAGAGTATCGCGGTTTGTACAACGGCATTCTCATAAAACCGGTTGTCGGGTGCGACCATTTTAAAGTGCTGCATAGCCTTGCCGCCATCCCCTTTACCATCAAATGAAACCCCTGTCAGATATTGCAGATCCGAGCTGTGTGGCAAGCCCTTAAGCATGCTTTCGAGTACGATGACGGCATCGTCGTATTGTTTCGGGTCGATATAGATCCGAATGATATCTCTTATAATTTCTTGATTTTGCTCAGTTTTTATACCAAGCTCTTTCAAGAGTATTCCACCTTCTTCCGCAAACCCGTTTTTCTGATAAAAAAGACCCAGTTCCATGGCGGCGCGTACGTTGTTCGGATTTTTATCGAGGAGTTCCAGATAAAGGGTGCGCGCCTTTGCATTTTCTCCCGATGCTTTATAGATCTTCAGCAATTCGAATCGACCTTCTTCAAGCTCCGGTTCCAATTCCAGCGCTTTGATGAAAGCAACTTTCGCTTCATCGGGTCGATCTTTTTCAGCATGGATTTTTCCCATGAAAAAATGACCGGCAAATGATGCCGGAAATCGATTTACCAATCGTTGGTAGGTATCAAAGGCACTGTCGAGGTCGCCTTCTTCCATCTGGATACTTCCCAGGAGTAAATAGACCCGTTCTTCTTTATCTGGAGCTATTTCGATCGCTTTCGCATAGGCTTGTTTTGCCTTGTCGTCTTGCTTGAGGCTGCGGTTGATATTCCCATAAAATATAAGTGCTTCCACATGATTCGGATCGGTGGCAAGTCCTTTTTCAAGGGCCAGAACAGCTTCAGCGGTCTTTTTTTGATTGAGATAGAGAGAAGCGAGTTCCAGATCAAGAAAAACTGAGGTCGAGTCAAATTCGGATGCCTTCAGAAGAAGCTGAATGGCGTCATCAACCTCGCCTTTCTTGAGGGCGAGTTGTGCCTCGGTATAATAGAAATAGCTGTTGTCCACACGTATGGAGCCGACATGGGGCTGAAGGTTCCCATTCGGTGTGTTGAAAACAGCGGGCATGCAGGCAAATATGGATATGGCCGATACCACGGTCATAAAATGGCGGAGAATAAATGATTTCATCATGTTTCAGGACTGTTCGTGTATGCGTATACGTCAAAATCAGGTATTTCTTTTTTGAAAAACTCCCTCATTTTTTTGACAACGCTTTTTTCGACCTGGCGAACCCTCTCTCGGGATATGCCGTATCGATCCCCGATTTCCTGTAGCGTTACCGGGCTGTCTGAAAAAATACGCTGATCAAA